>JBFMCN010000016.1:21323-23450 GCA_040754475.1 Actinomycetota bacterium
CGGCGCACCTGTGCGCCGGCCCCCTTCTCCCTTCGATGTCCGTCAACTCACAGCTCGAGCCAGTCGAACGTACGAGTGACGGCCTTCTTCCACTGCGTGTACTCCTTCTCGACCTCGGCGCGGTCCATCTTGGGGTCCCATTCCTTGTCCTTGCCCCAGTTGACACGCAGGTCCTCGACTTCCTTCCAGAAGCCGACTGCAAGACCGGCCGCGTAGGCGGCCCCGAGTGCCGTCGTCTCGGCGACGACGGGGCGAATCACCGGCACGCCGAGGACATCGGCCTGGAACTGCATGAGCAGCTCGTTGTAGACCATGCCTCCGTCGACCTTGAGGGCCGTCAGCGGGACGCCGGAGTCGGCGTTCATCGCGTCGAGCACCTCACGGGTCTGCCACGCCGTGGCCTCAAGGGCGGCCCTGGCGATGTGGCCCTTGTTGACGTATCGGGTCATACCGGCGATCACGCCACGAGCGTCGTTCTTCCAGTAAGGCGCGAACAGGCCGGAGAACGCCGGCACGAAGTAGATGCCGCCGTTGTCGTCGACCGTCTTGGCCAGATCCTCGATCTCAGGTGAGGTCTTGATCAGGCCGAGGTTGTCGCGGATCCACTGGACCAACGCGCCCGTGATGGCGATGGAGCCCTCCAGGCAGTACACGGCGGGCTGGTCGCCGATCTTGTATCCGAGCGTCGTGAGCAGGCCGCTCTTGGACGGCACTGCCTTCGTGCCCGTGTTGAGGAGCATGAAGCAGCCGGTCCCGTACGTGTTCTTGGCCTCGCCGGGCGAGTAGCAGGTCTGGCCGAACAGGGCGGCCTGCTGGTCGCCGAGGTCACCGGCCACAGGGATGCCTGCGAGCGCGCCCACGGCAGGGGCGTAGACCGCGGATGACGGGCTGACCTTGGGCAGCATGGCCCGCGGAATCCCCATCAGTCCCAGGATCTCGTCGTCCCAGTCGAGGGTCTCGAGGTTCATGAGCATCGTACGGCTGGCGTTGGACACGTCCGTGACGTGGGCAGCGCCCCCGGTGAGGTTCCAGATGCACCAGGTGTCGATGTTGCCGAACAGGATCTCGCCCTTCTCGGCCTTGGCGCGGACGCCATCGACGTTGTCGAGGACCCACTTGATCTTCGGGCCGGAGAAGTACGTGGCGAGGGGGAGTCCGGTCTTCGGACGCAGCCGGTCTCCGCCGCCCTCCTTGGCCAGGTCGGCGCAGATGTCAGCCGTGCGCGTGTCCTGCCAAACGATGGCGTTGTAGACGGGCTTGCCCGTTGACTTGTCCCAGATCACGGTGGTCTCACGCTGGTTCGTGACGCCCACCGCAGCGATGTCGCTCGCCTTGACCTTGGCCTTGGCGAGCGCTCCAGCGATCACCTCTTCGCTGCGCTGCTTGATCTCCATCGGGTCGTGCTCGACCCACCCGGGCTTCGGGTAGATCTGCTCGTGCTCCTTCTGGTCGATCCCGACCACTTGACCCTTGTGATCGAAGATCATGAACCGCGTGCTGGTGGTTCCCTGGTCGAGTGCCGCTGAGTAGTCGGCCATCGAGCCTCCTTCCTTTCGTGAGCCCTCTTCAGACGCCGTCCGCCCAGGTGTCGGCGGTCGTCTCAAGCAGCGGGGCATCCGTCGCTCCGGTGCCGTGATGGCCGGCGCTCCGCTCACCGAGGGTGCTCGCCCGCCCCTTGCGCGCGACGAGCGGGATCGCTGCCTTCGTTCCCTCCTCGGTGGCGGCCCTGGAGCGCCGGAACGCGCCCCCGAAGGAGGCCCCCTTGGTGAGGGCCTCCTCCAAGGCACCGCGGGCCGGCGTGGACGCGTCGACCGTCGTCCCGACCCGAAGCTCGGTCTTGCCCCGCTTCATGCCCGGGTTCCTCACCTCCAAACGATGCCTGTGTGCTGGGAACCCCGTCAGCTCACAGTTCGAAAGCAGCCTTCGCCACAAGGGCACCAAGGATGCCGCCGACGATCGGACCAAACACGGGGATCATCGAGTAGGCCCAGTCCGAGCTTCCCTTCCCCGGGATCGGCAGGATGAAGTGCATGATCCGGGGGCCCAGGTCTCGGGCCGGGTTCATCGCATACCCCGTAGGTCCACCGAGCGACAGGCCTAGGGAGAGGACCAACAGGCCCCAGAACA
>JBFMCN010000017.1:0-41753 GCA_040754475.1 Actinomycetota bacterium
CTCCTACCTGGCAGTCCCGGACCTGTGCACGTTCCGGGACGTGTTGTGCGACGTCGTCCTCGAGGGCCCCAGCGAGGGACGAACGCGGCCGGCCGCTCAGGGGCGGCCGGTGAAGGTCGCCGACCGCGTGGATGCGGGGCGCTTCTACGAGCACTGCCTGCGGACGCTGCGACGCTGAGTGGCTGCGCGACGGCAGAAGGCGTCCAGCCGAGGGGTCAGGTGATCTGCTCGCCCTTGCGGAACGGGATGCCGTCGTACGTAGGCATCCGAAGGCGCTGCGAGGCGAACGCCAGCACCACAAGGGTGGTCACGTACGGCGTGATGTAGACGAACTGGGCTGGCACGGTGTCCGTCACCGCGAACCACAGGAAGACGAGCCCGCCGATCACGAGCGTCGAGATACCCACGGTGAGCCGCCGACGATAGAGCCACCATGCGCCGAGTAGCGTGAGCGAGATCGCGGCGAACAGCAGGAGTGCGTGCACGGCCGGCGCCGACCGGAGATCCAGCGCGTGTGCGTACCCGAACAATCCGGCCGCCGCCCCTACGCCGCTCGGCCGCCAGTTCCCGAAGATCATTGCTGCCAGCCCGATGAACCCGCGCCCCCCCGTCTGTCCCTCGCGATAGATGCCCGCGCCCTCGAGCACGAGGAACGCCCCGGCGAGGCCGGCCAGCGCGCCCGAGATCAGGACGCCCAGGTACTTCATCGTGTAGACCCGCACCCCCAAGGACTCGGCGGCCCACGGGTTCTCGCCCCCCGAGCGCATCCGAAGACCGAGACGGGTCCGCCACAGGAAGAAGAAGGTGGCGGGGACGAGCAGGACCGTGATGATGGTCAGTATCGATAGGTCGATCATGAAGCCGCGAAACAGGGCGCTCGTGTCGGAGAGCAGGAACCAGTGCCTGTTCTCGAGCCAGCCGAGCACGTCCGGCGATTGCCAGCCGAAGAGCTTGCCACCGGCCAGCACGGGAACGGTGAGTCGTGGGAGCTCCGAAGTGACCTGGGGCGACTGCGTCGCCCCGCCACCATGGCCGGTGAATGCGATCACCGATAGGAACCGCGCGACGCCACCGGCCAGGATGTTGATCGCCACGCCGGACACGATCTGGTTCACGCCGAAGGTTACCGTGGCAACTGCGTGGATCAGTGCCCCGAGCGTGCCGCCCGCGATGCCGAGCACCACGCCCCACACGGGGCCGTAGTGCCACCCGCCCCAAGCCCCGAACCACGTGCCGAGGATCATCATCCCCTCGAGGCCGATGTTGACCATGCCGGTGCGCTCCGCGTAAAGGCCGCCCAGCCCCGCGAGGAGGATGGGCACGCCGAGGCGGAGAGCGGCCCCGTACGTGTCGCTGGAGGTCAGGTCGGGGGCTCCGGTGATCACCCGCACTGCCGAGAGCAGGATGAGGACGCCGGCCAGGAGCAGGAGGATCCGGCGCGCCTCGAGACGGCGGCCCCTCGTCGCCTGGGCCAGGGCGGTATCGAGCCCTCCCCAGCTCATGCCGCCACGACCTCCTTCTGCTCCTCGAGCCTTCGGGTCTCCTCGGCTGCGGCCTTGACTTCCTGGGTCTGGACGAGGCGGCGCACGACCTCGTAGGCGACCACCACCGACAGGATGATGACGCCCTTGGTGATGATGATGACCTCCTTGGGGATCCCCTCGAGGTCGAGGATCTGGGCGGCGCGGTCGACCCACCCGAATACCATCGCGGCTGCCGCGACCCCCACCGGATGATTCAGACCGACGAGGGCGACGGCGATGCCGTCGAACCCCAGGCCGGTCGGGAAGTCCAGGGTGTAGGCGTGGAAGAACCCGAACAGGTCGCTCATCCCGATGAGCCCGGCGACGGCCCCCGAGATCAGCATGGTCGTGAGGATCATCCGGTTTGGACTCACGCCCGAGACCCGTGCCGCGTCGGGGTTGATGCCCGACGCACGGAGGTCGAACCCGAACCGGGTTCGCCAGATGAGCACGTAGACCAGGAACCCCAGCACGGCCGCGATGAGGACGAACGAGCGGAGGTTCTCACCGCCGATCACGGCCAGCGGAGGTAGCTGCCCGGAGGGCGGTATCTGCCGCGTCTGGATGATCAGCTCGTGGGGGAGCCTGGGCTTGCGGAGGTAGTTCGCGAGCAGGTAGGCGCCGATCCCCGTGGCGATCGAGTTGAGCATGATGGTGGACACGACCTCGTGAACGCCCCGCTTGACCTTCAGCACGCCGGCAATGCCGGCCCAGGCAGCCCCGGCGGCCATGGCGACGAGCATGATGAACACGATGTGCAACGGCGCCGGCAGAGTCACGGCCGCGCCTGCGGCCGCCGCGAGCAGCGCAGCGATCCGGTACTGCCCCTCCACGCCGATGTTGAAGAGGTTCATCTTGAAGCCTATGGCGACGGCCAGGCCTGCGACGTAGAGCGGAACCGCTCGGTTCACCATCGAGACGAGCGAGTTCTGCTGGCTCCCGTACTCGAACATCGAGCGGAAGGCCGAGATGGGGCTCTCGCCGATCGCTAGAAGCGCGATGGAGGACACCGCGAAGGCCAGGACGATGGCAGATGCTGGCACGAGCAGCCACAGCAACCTGATGCGGTAGCGCTTGCTCATGCGGTCGCCGCCTCAGCAGCGCCGGTCATGTATGACCCCAGCTCCTCGGGCGTGACCGTGGCCGGGTCTAGCTTGGCTACCAGCCGACCCCGGAGGATGACGTACAGGGTGTCCGAGAGGCCGATCAGCTCCTCCAGGTCGGCCGAGATGAGAAGGAGCGCCAGCCCTGCAGCCCGCGCGGCGCGGATCTGCTCCCACACCGCCTCCTGCGCCCCCACGTCGATGCCCCGTGTCGGCTGGGCGGCTATCAGCACCTTCGGTTCTGCGATCATCTCGCGGCCCACGATCAGCTTCTGTTGGTTTCCCCCGGACAGGGCGAGGGCCGAGGTGTCGGGCCCGGGAGTCATGACGTTGTACTCGCGGATCAGGTCCTCGGTGCGCCGGCGAGCCCCACCCTTGTTGATCCAGGGGCCCTTCGAGAATGGATCACGCGTCTGGTGCCCCAGCATCGCGTTCTCCCACAACGGCGATGGGAGCAGCAGGCCGCGGCCCTGGCGGTCCTCCGGGATGTAGCCGAGGCCGGCTTCGCGTCGGCGTCTCGTCGGCCACAGACCCACGCCGACGTCGGCGAGCGTGATATCGCCAGCGTCGGGCTTGCGGAGCCCCATCAGGGTTTCCACCAGCTCGCGCTGCCCGTTGCCCTCGACGCCGGCGATGCCGACGATCTCCCCACGGTGGATGTCGAAGCTCGTCTCCTCGAGGGCCCAGCGGTCGCCGATGCGGACGCCGAGTCCACGGACCGACAGGAGAACCTCCTCTGTGACGGTCGACTCCCTAGTCTCCGGCGTCGGGAGCTCGCTTCCGACCATGAGCTCCGCGAGCTGCCTGGCGGTCACGTCGTGGGGCTTCACGGTTGCGACCGTGTGGCCGTCCCGGATGACCGTGATCGAGTCGGCTATCTCGAGGACCTCATCGAGCTTGTGCGAGATGAAGATGATCGTCACGCCGCGTTCCTTCAGCTCGCGGAGATGGCCGAACAGCTCCTCCACCTCCTGCGGCACGAGCACGGCCGTCGGCTCGTCCAGTATCAGGATCTGGGCTCCCCGGTACAGGACCTTGACGATCTCTACGCGCTGGCGCTCGCCGACCGCGAGGTCCTCGAGCAGCCGATCGGGGTCGAGCGGCACCCCGTACGACTCCGACAGCTCCTTGATCCGAGTCCTCGCGCCGTCGAAGTCCAGCACGCCGGCGTGTGCGGGCTCGGAGCCGAGCACCACGTTCTCGAGGACCGTCAGGTTGGTGGCGAGCATGAAGTGCTGATGAACCATCCCGATGCCGGCGGCGATGGCATCCTTGGGCGAGCGGAAGCGAACGTCGCGTCCATCCACCGAGATCGTCCCGCCGTCCGGCCGGAGCATCCCGTAGAGGATCTTCATCAGCGTGGACTTCCCCGCGCCGTTCTCACCGACCACTGCATGAATCTCTGCCGGGAGCACGACGAGGTTGACGTCGTCGTTCGCGACGACGCCGGGGAACGTCTTCGTGATGCCTTTCAGCTCGACTGCGGGCCCTGGCTCAGTCACCGGTCATCTTGCCTCGGAAGAGGGCCCGAGGATCGTACTCCCCGGGCCCTCTGCGCGCTCTTCCGCGGCGGTCAGACGGTCGTTGGAACCGTGATCTCACCGTCGATGATCTGCTGCTTCAGCTCCTCGAGCTGGGACGCGATGTCGTCGACGAACCCGCCCGACGTCGAGTACCCGACGCCGTCGCGGGCCAGGTCGAAGGTGAGGTAGCCGCCCTCGAAGTTCCCCTCAACCTGAGCCTTGATCGTCTCGTAGACGGACACGTTCACCCGCTTGATCATGGAAGTAAGGATGAACGGCCGGAGCGCCTTGGGGGCGGTCTGGTACTGGTCGGAGTCCACGCCGATCGCCCACATGTGCGTGCCGCTCGATGCCGAGTACTCCTTGGCCGCCTGGAACAGCCCTAGGCCCGAGCCGCCGGCCGCGTGGTAGACGACGTCGGCGCCGCCCTGGTACATGCTGGCGGCGATCTCCTTGGCCTTCGCGGGGTCGTTGAACCCGCTGAAGTCCGGGGGCTGGCTGATGTACTTCACGTCGATCACGACGTCGGGATTGACCTGCTTGGCCCCGGCCTCGAACCCAGCCTGGAACTTGTGGATCAGGTCGATGTCGACCCCACCGATGAACCCGACGTGGCCGGTCGTGGACTTCAGGGCTGCCGCCGCACCGACGAGGAAGGAGCCCTGCTCCTCGGCGAACATCAGCGACGCCACGTTGTCGTCGGCCGTCAGGTCGTGCGCCCCGGGACAGTTCGCCGTGTCCTTGTTGATGAAGCCGTCCACGTCGCCGAAGTTCACGTCCGGGAACTGGTTGCCCGCGGCGCAGACGGTTTCGGCGAACAGGAACCCGACTCCGATGATCAGATCGGTGCCTTGTGAAGCGAGCAGGTTCAGCAGCTCCGCCCGGTTCGTGCCCCCTTGGTTGGGCTCGAGCTCCTTGACCGAGATGTCGAACTCCTGCGCGGCTTCGTCGAGGCCGGCCGCAGCCGAGTCGTTGAACGACAGGTCACCTCTACCGCCGATGTCGTAGACCAGACCAACCGACACCGGTTCCGTGGTCGGTGTTTCCTCGCCGCCACCCTCTTCGCCCTCGCACGCCACAGCGAGCAGGCTGAAGACGGCGAGGGCAGCGACGAGCTTCGTCACGCGAGCCATTAGGCTTCCCCTCCTCTCACTCGCCCTCTGGTGGATATTACGTGAGCCCGATCAGCGGCGGGTTGGGCCTCCACCCCTCGGCTGGGACCTGGAGCCGTTCGGCCCGTCGGCATCCCTACTCGGTCCCGAAGAGGCGGTCTCCGAAGTCGCCGAGTCCGGGCAGGATATAGCCATGCTCGTTGAGCTGCCGGTCGACGGCTGCGGTGAAGATCGGGATGTCCGGGTGATCCGACTGCATCTTGGCGATGCCCTCAGGGGCCGCAACCACGCAGACGAATCTGATCGACTCGGGCGGTCCGGCGTCCTTGACCGCTGCGCAGGCGGCCGAGCCCGATCCCCCGGTGGCAAGCATGGGATCGAGCACCAGCACGTGGCGTCCGTCGACCGGCGGGAGCTTCCGGTAGTAGGACTGCGGAAGGAGCGAGGCCTCGTCTCGCTCGAGACCGATGTAGCCAACCGCGACTTCGGGGAGGAGCTCGGTCACCGCCTCGAGCATGCCGAGTCCCGCGCGGAGGATCGGGATCGCGACCAGCTCTCCAAGCACCCGACCGGTGGCCGGCTCGAGCGGCGTCTGGACGTCCACGTGCCGAGTCGGCAGGTCCCGTAGCGCCTCCAGCGCAAGGGCGAGGGCGAGTCGCTTCGCCAATGTGCGGAACACGGCCGGCGGGGTTTCCCGGTCGCGGAGTGAGGTCAGCAGGTGTTGCGCCAGCGGATGGTCGACCAGGATCACGGACACACCCGCATCCTATCCGAGGTCGAAGAGGGCCATCGTCCGCGGTTGGTCAACGGCTTGCCATCGCCCGTTGCAGCACCCACAATAGGGGGCCTGATGAGGGACTTCTTCGGCTACTGGTTCTTCTACGGCGGGCAGGGCCCGGCGTAGTCGCCTGGAGCGAGTGAAGCCACAGGGGACCCCGGGCCCAGAGCCCGGGGTCCTTGGTGTCTCCGGGCCGCCCGCAACGTAGGAGGTAGCGATGGTCGTCGTGATGAAGAAGGAGGCGACGGACGCCGACATCGATCGCGTCGCCGAGAAGGTTCGCCAGGTTGGCGGCGAGGCGTTCGTTTCCCGAGGGACGGTACACACGATCGTCGGCCTCGTCGGCGACACGGCGATCTTCCGTGCGCTCGATCTCGACAACCTTCCGGGCGTCGATCACATCATCCAGATAGGCAAGGCGTACAAGATGGTGGCCCGGGCGCTCCATCCCGAGCCGACCTTCGTGAAGGTCGGGCCAGCCGTCGTCGGGCGCGGGATGTTCTCGTTGATAGCGGGCCCCTGCGCGGTCGAGACCGAGGAGCAGGCGATGCGGGCGGCGAAGGCGGCCAAGGATGCGGGGGCGACGATCCTGCGGGGTGGGGCCTTCAAGCCACGGACGTCCCCCTACTCGTTCCAGGGGCTCGGAGAGCGAGGTCTGCAGATCCTTGCGGAGTGCCGCGCCGAGACCGGTCTTCCGGTCGTGACCGAGGTGCTGGAGCCCCGGGACGTGGAGCTTGTCGCCTCGCTGGCGGACGCGCTGCAGATCGGCACTCGCAACATGCAGAACTTCGCACTTCTCAAGGAGGTCGGCGCCACGAACAAGCCCGTGATGCTGAAGCGGGGTCTGTCGGCGACGGTGGAAGAGTGGCTGATGGCGGCCGAGTACGTCGCCCAACGTGGCAACTCCGAGATTATCCTGTGCGAACGCGGCATCCGGACGTTCGAACCTTCGACCCGCAACACCCTGGACCTGGGCGGCATGGCGGTGGCTCAGCTCGAGAGCCACCTGCCTGTGATCGTCGACCCCTCCCATGCGATGGGACACAAGGAGCTCGTCGCGCCCATGGCCCGCGCGGCGGTCGCCGCCGGCGCCGACGGCGTGATGGTGGACGTTCACAGCGACCCGGCAAGCGCGCTGTGCGACGGTCCTCAGGCGCTCAAGCCCGACGAGCTGCGGGCGCTGGCAACGGAGTTGTGCGCCCTGGCGACGGCCCTCGGGCGTCGGGTGTGCTAGACGCCGGCTTTCTCGGAATCACGTATTCGGCTAGGCGGGGACGTTCGGGAGGAGCTCGGCGATCACGCACGTGTCTCGCCAGCGGGCGATCGAGTCCTCCGGCGGCCCGACGCGGCTGCGTCGGCGGTCGGCGAGGATCTTCGCGGCGTCTTCCCATTCGTTGCCACCGAGCACCCGAACCGTGGCGCGGAATTCCTTCAGCGCGGCGTCGCGGCCTCGGGTATCGGGCACGGTTGCCTTGCGGCGAGTCGTGACCACAACCTCGGAACCCCCGGGAATCCCGGGCAGCGTCTGCTCCTGCGGCCCCCGCTCCCTCTGCGAAAGAACGTAGATCCTCCCGTTCTTGAAGGAGAACCAGCTCGGCACGGACACGCGCTTCCCATTCGCCTCGGCGCCGACGAACATCACGTCCGACCTGCGCAGACCGTCCTCGACCTCTTTGGGAAGCTTCGGCGGCGTCTCCGGAACGACCGTGGGGGCCTGAATCTCGGCGACCGTGACATCGTCGGCGATGACTGTGACGACGTGAGCACTTGGTTCGTCTAGGGTCGTCCCCTCGGCGGCGTCGTGCTCCTCCGTGTGCATCGCGTTCTTCGTCCTCCCGACAGGCGTACTACCGGATGGATGACCGCCCCGAGGGGCTGTCATCGGGCAGCAAGGATACCGGATGGGCTCAGATAGCGCGGGCGAGCCAGAGGCGCGGCTCCTCGAGCTCGGGCAACGAAGGGAGCGCTTCGGCCGAATCCCACATCCTGGCCAGCGCTGCCTCGTCGCTCTGCGCGGCGACGGTGTCGCAGAAGACCTTGCCCAGCCGGTACTGATCCCGCTTCATCTCGATGCCTAGGAGCCGTTCGAAGACAGGGTCGGTGTGCTCGCTCTCGCGGTAGCGCCGCATCGCCTCGTCGATCCGGATGTAGGAGGGGAGCATGGTGCGACCGACCGTGTGCATCACGTGGTCGCCGTAGCCTTCGGCCGCTGCCATGAAGGCCTGGATGCGTCCGAGCTTGATCCGTTGTTCGGCGTCGAGCACGGCGCCGAACATCCCGCCCTCGCTCTCGAACATGCGCTGCATGGCCTCAGGATCCGACATGTCAAGTGACTCCAGCCGGGCCTGGAGTCCCGCGACGTCGAGCTGAAGTGTCGACAGGAAGTCCTTGAGGAGAGCCTGGAAATGCTCCATCGCCCAGGGGCGGGAGAACTCGAATCGGTGGGCAACCTCGTGAAGCGCGACCCAGGTGCGGAAGTCGGTCGGCTCCAGGCTCCAGTCCCGCTCGAACGCGGCGATGTTCGGCACGACGAACATGAGAACGGAGGGGCTGGGGCGTGGTACGGCGATGTCGTATTGGCCTAGCACACGCTGGCCGAGGTATCCGAGAACCGACCCGGCCTGGGCGCCGAGTAGCAGCGGCGACAGCTGCTGCAGGAGCTGCTGGGCAAACCCGGCGGCTTCGGGTGGCGCGGCCTCCTGCCGTGCCTTCGTGATCGCGTCCGACAGCCTGGCCGCGGCCGGCTCGAGGATGGCGCGCAGGCTCTCGGTGTTCGCCTGTACCCACTGAGCGCGTCGAACGGCCTGCACGTGCGCCACGTCTCCGGGCGGTTCGAGGCCGGTCAACCCTGCGATCTGGAGCTCCGCCACGCGAACGGCCTCTTCGAGACCGCGCTGATCCTGCTCGGAAGCGGCCGGATCCTCGCGGCCCCACGAGGCGGAGGCGATCCCGACCTGTCGCGCGAGCTCCCAGTTCACGGGTCCGGTCGACGAGAGAAGTACACGCTGGATCTCCCGAAACAGCGGCACGTCGTTCCAGATATCCCCAAGAGGCACGCGGAACGAAGCAGGTTCTTCGGGTTCGCTCACGAGCCCATCCTAGCCTTGGTTGCCGGACGGGCCCGGTGGCGTCCGCTCCCTAGAATGAAGCCGTGCGAGACCGAGTACTCATCCGGATCACGGGCGATCAGATCACTGCAGAGGAGGGCGTTGCCTTCATCGCGGACCCTGGGGCGGGGGGTGCTTGCGTGTTCGTCGGGACCGTGCGAGACGGCTCTGAGGCCGGCGATGTCGTGGGTCTCACGTACGAGGCGTGGAAGGAGGGCGCGACGAAGCGGCTCGAGCAAGTTGCAGCCGAGATGCTCGGAAGGTGGCCGCTCAGGAAGGTCGCGCTCCTCCATCGGACTGGATACCTCGCGATCGGGGAGGTCTCAGTGGTGGTTGCATGCTCGTCCCCACACCGGCAGGAAGCGTTCGAGGCCTGCCGCCACGGGATCGAAAGGCTCAAGCGGGAAGTTCCGATCTGGAAGAAGGAGCACCTCGCGACCGGCGAGCCTCGCTGGGTCGGGGGAAGCTAGGCGCCGGCCGATGGCCCGCGAGCTCGCGATAGATCTCGGCACGGCGAACACCCTCGTCTTCCGGCAGGGCGAGGGGATCGTGTTCAACGAGCCAACAGTCGTTGCGATGAACGCCGCGACCGGCAAGGTCGAGGCGATGGGCGACGAGGCCTGGCAGATGATCGGCGGGCGTTCGGGGAGCATCGTCGCGGTGCGACCCCTTCGTCATGGCGTGATGACCGAGTTCGACATCACACAGCAGATGATCGAGGTCGTGCTCCGGCGGGTCGGCACCCCCCGCCTCCCGAAGCCGAGGATCCTCGCCTGCATTCCGTCGGCAAGTTCGGAGGTCGAGCGGCGGGCTGTCGAGGAGGCGCTGCGCTCCGCCGGGGGTCGCGGTGTGGTCCTCGTGGAGGAACCTCTAGCCGCGGCCATCGGGGCCGGGCTTCCGATCCACGAGCCCATCGGCAACCTCGTGATCGACATCGGTGGGGGTACGACGGAGATGGCCGTCATCTCGATGGGCGGGGTCGTCTCCGGGCACTCCGTACGCGTTGGCGGCTTCGACCTCGACGCCGCGATCCGAGACCACGTTCGCGCTGCATACGGAGTCGCGATCGGGGAGAGGGCCGCCGAGGATCTGAAGATCGCGATCGGGTCTGCCTTCCCAGCTCCGCAGGAACGCGCGGCGGTGGTGGTCGGCCGTGAGCTCGCGAGCGGGGCACCCGTCGAGGTGCGGGTGACGGCGGGCGAGATCCGCAAGGCGATGTCCGACCCAATCGGCCGGATCGTCGAAGCCGCGCGCCGGACCCTAGCGGAGGCGCCCCCGGAGCTGACGCACGATGTGCTGGAGACGGGCATGTTCCTGACCGGAGGCGGGGGCCTGCTCCGGGGGATGGACATGCTGCTGGCCCAGGAGTGCGAAGTGCCCGTCCACGTCACGGAGCGGCCGCTCGAGACGGTGATCGTCGGGGCTGGGGCCATGCTGGAGCATCTTGACGACTACCGTACTGCGTTCCAGCTCGTCCGACGCAAGCGACCCGGCGAGAGGCGTTGGCTCCGCGCGCGTCAGAGATGACCGCTGGGGAACCGGAATCGGCTACTTCTCGAGGAATTTCGCGAGCGTCTCGTTGAGCAGGTGGCCGGCCTGATAGAAGCCCAAGGCGAGCAGCAAAGCCGCGAGACCGACCACCAGGATCAGGCCAACGACAGCTGTGACTCGGGTGCGCCACGTCAAGACGTCCGCAATCACAGGCACGTAGGTGAACGAGTCCCCCCGGTCGGCGCCTTCGTCGGTAGGCGATGGCTGCCGTGCTCTCGGCGTGCCGAAGCCGAGAAAGGGCGTGGTCGATCCGGTCTTCTCGCCGCCTGCCGCGCCATGGCGGGGGAGGAATGCCAGCGTCTCCTCCCCACCCCAATACGAGACGGCGAAGACGATCGCGCCGATGCCCAGCGAGAAACCGATCACGGCCATGGGGTGCATCTCGAACCCTCGGACCGAAGCGTACTCCCTGCGGCGGGGGTTCCGTTCCATCTGCGCTGCTCACCCGTAGCATGTCCACGGAATGCACACTGGTCGGAAGTTCGCCGTCCTCGTTGCGGCGGTCGCGGTCGTCCTCGCGACCACGGTGTGGCTGCCCCTTTACGCGGTTGCCCCCGGCGGAGCCCGCTCGGTGGAGCCCTTGATCCACGTGACCGGCCATCCCGAGTATCGGTCGCAGGGCAAGTTCGTGATGACCTCGGTGGAGTTCAGCCAGCTGACGGCCCTGGGTGCGTTCCTGGCCTGGCTCGATCCCAACCAGTCCGTCGTGTCTCGCTCGGAGATCTACGCGCCGGGGGAGACGTCCGAGGAGGCGCGGCGCCGCTCCATCTCTCAGATGGACCAGAGCAAGCTCGACGCCGCCTACGTCGTGCTCTCCGAGCTCACGGAGTATCCGAAGGACCACAGACCGGGCGCGATCATCGAGAGCGTGGTCCCCGGCTGCGCCGCCGACGGACGCTTGTACCCGGGGGACCTGATCCGGTCGATCGATGGAGAGCGCATCGGGGGTGTTTCGGCCGCCTCCCGGGCGATCGAAGCGGCGCCGTCGGGTTCATCGCTCACCTTCGAGATCTCCGCGGGGGGTGACGTCCACCGGGTGAGTCTCGTCCGCGAGCCGTGCGGCGGTCAGAAGGAGCCGCTCGTTGGCGTCCGGTTGATATCGAACTTCCCGTTCCGTGTGTGGATCGAGAGCGGGGACGTCGGCGGGCCGTCGGCAGGGCTGATGTGGAGTCTCGGGTTGTACGACGTGCTCACGCCGGGTGATCTCACCGGCGGCCGCATGATCGCGGGAACCGGGCAGATCGGCCTCGACGGGACGATATATCCCATCGGCGGGATCGAAGAGAAGATCGTGGCGGCCGAAAGGGCCGGAGCGGTGGTCTTCCTCGTGCCGCAGGGCAACTATGCCGCCGCGAGGGCTGTGAGCGACGGTGCGGAGGAAGACGGCATAGAGCTCGTCCCGGTGTCGGACTTCGAGGAGGCGCTCGAGTACCTGCTGGACGAGCTGGCAGGACCCGAATCCGCAGACCGGTGATAGGCTGACGGCCACTTTCCGGAGAACCTGAAAGGACTTGCGTGGCTCGGGTTCCGCGGGTCACTCGCCAACGGCCGTGGCTGGTCATCGTCGTCGGGGCGGTGGTGATCCTTGTCGTCGTTCTGACGGCCCTTTCCGGCTTCTTCGTGGACCTCCTGTGGTTCCGCGAGGTCGGCTTCAGTCAGGTCTTCTGGACGGTCCTGCGCACGAAGATCTTGCTCGGTGTTCTGTTCGCGGTGGTGTTCTTCGCCATCCTGTATGCGAACCTGTTCATAGTCCGCCTGATCACGCCGCGGCAGCGTCCTCTGCTTCCCGATCAGCAGTTGGTCGAGCGATACCGCCTGGCGATCGAGCCGCGCGCGCGGTGGCTGCTCCCGCTCGTCGCTGCCGTCATAGCCGTGGTCGTGGGCCTTGGCATGGCGACGCAGTGGCGAGCGTTCCTGATGTGGCGCAACGCGTCGGGAGTCAGCTTCGGGACGCTCGATCCGCAGTTCAACCGGGATCCGGCCTACTACGTCTTCAGCCTGCCGTGGCTGGAGGTGGTACAGGGGTGGCTGTTCTCCTCGCTGGTCGGCGTGACCATCATCACGGCAGTTGCGCACGTCCTGTGGGGCGGGATCCGCCCTCAGGCTCCTGGTTTGGGCGAAAAGGTCACTCCGCAGGTCAAGGCGCACCTGTCGGTGTTGCTCGGGCTGATCGTGCTGACTAAGGCCTGGGGCTACTACCTGGGCACGTTCGATCTGCTGACGTCGCCTCGTGGGGTGGTGACGGGCGCCTCCTATACCGACGTCAACGCCCAGCTCCCCGCGCTCCGCATCCTCATCTTCATCGCGGTTGCGTGCGCGATCCTGTTCCTCGTCAACATCCGGATGCGCGGCTGGGCTCTTCCCGTGATCGCTGTCGGGTTGTTGGCCCTGGCTTCGGTGACCGCTGGCACCCTCTACCCGGCCTTCGTCCAGCGCTTCCGCGTTGCCCCACAGGAGCTTCAGAAGGAGCGTCCCTACATAGAGCGGAACATAGAGGCAACGCGAGCCGCGTTCGGCCTGGCCACGATCGACGCTCAGCGGCACTCGCTCGCTGCCGAGGTGACCGCACAGGACGTGAAGGGGAACGAGACCACGGTCGGGAACATCCGGCTGTGGCGGCCGGACGTGCTGAAGGAGAGCTTCAAGTCACTGCAGCGGATCAGGCAGTTCTTCGAGTTCGAGGACATCGACGTGGACCGCTACGTCCTGAGCGGTGAGAGGCGCGTCGTGATGATCTCCGCACGCGAGGTCAGCCAGAGAGGGATCCCCGGCGGAGGTGGAACGTGGCAGAACACGCACCTCGTGTATACGCACGGGCTCGGCGCCGTGGCGGCACAGGTGAACACGGCGACGGCTGAGGGCGCGCCCCGGTTCACGGTCTCGGACATCCCGCCGAGCGGAGAGCCTCAGATGACGGCCAACGGGCAACGCGTCTACTACGGCGAGGTGTCCGACGTTTCTTTCGTCGTTGCCAACACGGAGGCTGAGGAGCTCGACTATCAGAGCGCGGAACTCGGCACCGAGACCCCGGGCGCGGGGGAGACTGGGACGAGCGCGGGCCCGTACCTCTACTCCGGGACCGGCGGGATCCCGATGGGTGGGTTCTTCCAGCGTCTGCTGTTCGCCTGGCACTTCAGAGACGTGAACCTGCTGATCTCCAGCCTGATCGACGGGGACAGCCGGATCATGATCTTCCGGGACATCCAGAGCCGTATCCCCAAGGTCGCTCCGTTCCTCGAGTACGACGGCGACCCGTACGCCGCGATCGTCGACGGCCGCATCGTGTGGATCCAGGACGCCTACACGACGACGAGCCGGTATCCCTACTCACAGGAGGTCGATCTCGCCGGCCCGACGCAGGGGAAACTGACCGGTGTCTCGAACTACATCCGCAATTCGGTGAAGGTCGTGGTCGACGCATACAACGGCTCGATGACCTTCTACGACGTCTCGAACGGCAGTGACCCGATCCTGCGGGTCTGGGAGAACGCGTTCCCCGATCTGTTCACACCGATGAGTGAGGCCTCTGCGGATCTCGTGGCGCACTTCCGCTACCCGGAGGACCTCTTCAGGGTGCAGGCCGATCGGTACGCCAACTACCACGTGACCGACCCGGACGTCTTCTACCAGAAGCAGGACTTCTGGCAGGTGCCGAACGACCCGACCATCCGGGAAGGCGACCAGCCGATGCGCCCCTACTACGTGCTGATGCGCCTGCCCGGTGAGACGTCGGAGAGCTTCCAGCTGATCCTGCCCTTCACTCCGCAGGGCCGGCAGAACATCGTCGCGTGGATGGCCGCCAACTCGGATCCCGGATCGGACTACGGGCGAGTTGTGAGCTACTTGTTCCCCTCGGGCGTGAACGTGGACGGACCGTCGCAGGTCTTCGCACGGATCAACCAGGATCCCGCGTTCTCTGAGCAGCGGACCCTGCTCGGCCAGACGGGGTCCGAGGTCCTGTTTGGCGACTTCCTCGTGATCCCGATCAACAACGGGCTCCTGTACGTGCAGCCGGTGTACGTGCGATCGGCGCAGGAGAACGCGATCCCGGAGCTCAAGTACGTCCTCGCCGTGAACGGGGGGACGGTTGGTCTCGGGGGCAACCTGAAGACGGCGCTTGCCAACTCGTTCGGCGTCCAGGTCACGCCGCCCGGCGAAGACGGGGGTGGGGGCGCGCCCGGCGGCTCCATCCAGCAGCGGATCCAGCGGCTCCTGAAGTCTGCGCAGGAGCACTTCGCCAATGCGGACGAGGCGCTCAAGGCCGGTGACCTCGCCACGTACCAGGCAGAGATCAATGCCGCGGAGGCCGACATCGCGAAGGCCGCCGAGCTGGCCGCCCGGCTGACGGGCGGTGAATCCGGTGCCACTCCGACGCCGCCCCCCTCTGCGGCATCACCGACGCTGAGTCCGACGCCGAGTCCGACCGGCTGAGAGCGCGCTCGCTGTCGCGCAGCAGGGATTCATGCGACGTGGCGAGGGCGAGCCCTGCCCGATGCCGTCAGTGGGCGAAGGCGGAGGTCGCCAGCGCGCGCACCGCGGCGGCGGAGTCCAGCTCGAGAGCCTGCTCGGCCACCTCGCGCGCGGTCCGAAGATCCACCGAGCGGACTGCCCGCTTGATGCGGGGAATGGCAGGGGAGCTCGCCGACAGCTCGCGCACGCCGAGCGCGAGCAGGAGGGGCACGGCGAGCGTGTCGGCCGCGAGCTCTCCGCAGACGCCGACCATCAGGTCGAGGGGTTCGGCGGCGGCGGCGGTTGCGCGGACCAACCGGAGCACGGCGGGGTGGAGGGCGTCGGCGAGCCCCGCCACCCGCTCGTTCCCGCGTTCTGCCGCGAGGGCGTACTGAGCGAGGTCGTTCGTCCCTATGGAGAAGAACTGCACGTGGGGGGCGAAGGTCGCGGCCGAGAGAGCGGCCGCGGGAATCTCGACCATGATGCCCATCTCGAGCTGCTCCGGCGTCCTGCCGCCCGCCGCTTCGACGTCGCTTCGCGCCTCTTCGACGATCGTCTTGGCGTCCATCAGCTCCTCGAGGGTCGTGACCATCGGGAACATCACTCGGACCGGATGGTCGGCCGCCACCCGAAGTGCTGCCCGCAACTGCGTCCGAAGGACCTCCGGTCGGGTCAGGCTGAGCCGGAGCCCTCGCACTCCGAGGAAGGGGTTGGCCTCATGGGGCATCGGCAGGTAGGGAAGGGGCTTGTCGCCTCCGACGTCCAGGGTTCGCAGGATCATCGGGCGGCCACCGAGCACCTCGGCGATCTGCCGGTAGGCGGCCTCCTGCTCCTCCTCGCCGGGCAACCTGTCACGACCGATGAAGAGGAATTCGGTCCGGAGCAGGCCGACGCTCTCGGCGCCGGCGGCGACGGCGGCGATCGCGTCCTCCGGCCGTCCGATGTTCGCGGCCACCTCGACTGGCGTGCCATCGAGCGTGACCGAGGGCTCCGAAGCCTCCGCCCGAGCGGCGGCCTCGGAAGAACGGAAGGCTTCAGCGCTGGATTGCGCCCCGGCGATCTGCTCGGCGTCGGGGTTCGGCAGCACTGTGCCGGAGAATCCGTCGATGACGACCGTTGTGCCGTCCTGAACCTCGAGGATCTGGGACCCGAGCCCGACGACCGCAGGGATGCCGAGCGATCGCGCCAGCACCGCCGAGTGCGACGTCGGCCCGCCGAGCGCCGTCGCGACGCCGAACACTACGTCGGGGTCGAGCCCTGCCGTATCGGCGGGGGTCAGGTCCCGGGCCACCAGCACGCCGGGCCCGGCGAGACTGAGCTTCGCGCCGGCGGCGCCGGTAAGGTGCGCCAGGACTTGTCGGCCGACCGCTTCGACGTCAGCCGCCCGAGCCCGGAGGTATGGATCCTCGAGCGCCCGCCACGATTCCGCGACCCGTTCCACAGCCGAGCGCCAAGCCCGGCCGGCGCCGCGGCCCTCCTCGAAGATCGCCTTTCGGGCCGGCGCGAGCAGCTCCTCGTCCCGGAGGAACAGCTCGTGGGCCTCGAAGATCGCCGCGGCTTGCCGCCCCGCCCGATCGGCCACGGCGTCGCGCGTGGAGCGGATCTCGACCACCGCTCCCTCGATCGCCTTCTCGAGCGCCGCCCACTCCTCGGCCGGTTCTGCAGCCGGTCCTGGGGGCAGCTCGATGTCTGTCGTTACGAAGTGCCGGACGGGTCCAACTGCCACCCCGGGGGAGGCGGGCAGACCGACGAGCATGCCTTCGATCAGCTCGATCTCCACGACGGGCGGTGGGGTCTCGATCGCTGCTGCAGACTCCGTGGAGAGGTCGCCGAACCCCTCGGCCGCGAGGGCCCGGATAGCCTCGAGGACCTCCGTAGCGTGTGGTCCCGTCGCGGCGACCTCGATCTCCTGGCCCTGGAGCACTCCGAGTGTCCCGATCGCGTTCAGGCTTCGGGCGCCTGCCGGGCCTCGTCCCGTCGTCAGGTTGGTGACGCGGACGTCCGCCTCGAAGGCCGCCGCGGCCTGGACCAGCCTGGCCGCCGCCCGCGCGTGGAGTCCCAGCGGGTTCTCAATCGACAGGCGGATCGTGAGCTCCTCCACGGCCGCCCCTGGGGCCTTCTCTGGCTCGGCCCGCGCCCCGATGGGTGGGGCCGAGGGCACGCCCAGATGGTCCGCCTTGGGTGCGAGCCCTCCCCGCGCCTCCTCGGCCACCTCGCCCAGGGATCGTCCGACGCGGGCGGCCACGGCCGCGGCGATGGCTCCCTCGACGAACGGCGCCTCACAAAGCAGCACGCGACCCCGACGGTCCTCCGGCAGCATCTCGACCGCCATCTCGGTCGACAGCACGGCGCTTCCGAGGTCCATGAGCACAAGCACGCCGTCGTCGGACCATACGCGCTCGATCGCTTGGTGTACGAGAACCGCATCCGTCCCAACAGGTCGATCGGGCAGATCCAGGCCACCGACCGGCTCAAGCGAGACGTCGGCTCCACCCATCTCGCGGGCGAGCTCGGCGACGCCGTCGGCGAGCTTCGCACTGTGCGAGACGAGCACGATCCCGACCATGCGAGAGACCGGCCTCCTTCCCTTGTGGTTCGCCGACTTCTTTGCCCGGTGCTTCGCCCTACCCAGTGGTTCGCCTGCTACGGATCGGCATCGGCCCACTCGTCGGTTGCTGCCTTCAGCAGCAGGAACGAGGAGGTCGCGCCGGGGTCTTGATGGCCGGCACTGCGCTCCCCGAGGTAGCTCGCCCGGCCCTTCCGGGCGACCAGGGGGATCGTTGCTTTCATCCCCTCCTCAGCGGCAGCCGAAGACCGCCGAAGTGCGTCGCCGAAGGAGGCCCCCTCGTCGAGGGCCTCCTTCAAAGCGTCGCGGGCCGGTGTCAGCGCATCGACCATCGTCTTGTCTCCGAGCTCGGCCTTGCCGCGCATGACCACGCCCTCGACCCCCTTGACGAGAGCCTCGGCCCAGCCCTGTGCGTCCAGCTCGGCCTTCCCAGCGGTCGCCATACCCATCTGCATGAACAGCGTCCCGTACAAAGGCCCGCCGGCCCCACCGACGGTGGACACCAGCGTCATGCCCACTGTCTTCAGCAGGTTGCCGACGTCCCCGGCGGGAACGCCGTCGAGCTTGGCGAGGGCCGCCTGCATCCCTCGGTTCATGTTGATGCCGTGGTCCGCGTCGCCGATCGCGGAGTCCAGGGCGGTCAATTCGTCCTTGTTCTCTGCGATCACGTCCGCGAAGCGGCGGACGAAACCGAGCACCTGGTCATACGGGACGCTCAACGGCCCTCCTTCCCTGCACGCCTCTCCGGCTTCCGGACAGGTGTGCTCAGACTCCCCACCGCAGTCCCGGTGTCTTGACCGGAGCGTCCCACAGCTTCGTGAGGTCGTCGTCGAGCTTGACGAGTGTGATCGAGCACCCCGCCATCTCGAGCGACGTTATGTATGAACCGATCAGGTTCCGGGCGATGGTGATCCCCTTGCCCTGCAAGAACTTGTTCAGCTCGTTGAATACCACATAGAGCTCGATCAGCGGAGTGCCGCCCATGCCGTTCACAAAGGTAAGGACACCGTCCCCACGCTTGAACGGTAGGTCGTCAGCAACCGCCGTCGCCATCATCTCGACAATCTCGGCGACGGGCTTGAGCTTCATCCTCTCCCGCCCCGGCTCGCCGTGGATCCCAATGCCGATCTCCATCTCGTCGTCGCCGAGCTCGAAGGTCGGCTTACCGGCCATCGGCACGGTGCACGACGTCAGTGCCATGCCCATGCTCCGGCCGTTCGCGTTCACCTTGCGGACGACGTCGGCGACTTCCTGCAGCGAACGGCCCTGCTCAGCCGCCGCTCCGGCGATCTTCTCCGCCAGGACCGTTGTTCCCACACCCCTTCGACCGGCCGTGTAGAGGCTGTCCTGCACCGCCACGTCGTCGTCGATCAAGGGAGTGTCGACCTCGATGCCCTCGCTTCGTGCCAAGTCGGCGGCCATGTCGAAGTTCATGACGTCGCCGGTGTAGTTCTTCACGATGTAGACGACACCGGCACCACCGTGAACGGTCTTTGCCGACTCGAGCATCTGGTCCGGGGTGGGCGAGGTGAACACCTCACCCGGGCACGCGGCGGTGAGCATCCCTACGCCGACGAACCCGCCGTGCATGGGCTCGTGCCCCGAGCCGCCGCCCGAGATCAGGGCCACCTTGCCCTTCAGGGGCGCGTCGGCTCTATACACGAAGTTGGGCGAGAAGCTGACCTTCACCATGTCTGGGTGAGCCGCAGCGATCCCCTGGAGCTCCTCCGTCACCACGTCCTCAGCCTTGTTGATGAGCTTCTTCAACATCGGCTCCTTTCTGCGTCGACCATTCCGTCATGTGAGAACCGGGCGTCTAGCCCGGACACCAGGGGCCATGCGTCCCCCTTTCCGCAACCTAGGTCCGTGCGGGAGTGGTTGGACCCTAGCAAATTGTGTTCGGCATCGCTTGTCAAGTCGTGGCGATTCCGGGTCCATGCGCCCATAATATAGACCGATGTTCGGCATCGTGGAATGCGGCCCGCACCCCGCTGGAGTGCCTGGCGGAGGCCGCGGATCCCGCTTGACAGGCGGCTCACCCTGGGCGGAACGTTGCGCGCGGAACGCGGGATCGGCACAGGGGGAAGGCGATGGCGACAGGCGGTGCGAGCGACGACAAGTCCTTGGACTCGAGCTTCGTGGTGGGGTGGATCCGTGAGCTCGCCGACCAGATACGGGGGCAGCGCGACTATCTCACCCAGCTCGACGCAGCGATCGGTGATGCCGATCACGGCATCAACATGGACCGAGGTATGACCATGGCCGTTGCGCGCCTTGGAGAGATGACCGAGGCCCGGCCGGGAGCCATCCTCGTGTCCATCGGCGACTCCCTGGTCCTCGGTGTCGGAGGAGCCGCAGGACCCCTGTACGGGACGGGGCTCCGGAGCCTGGGAAAGGCCCTCGGCGACGAGGATTGCTTCGGCTTGGAGGATCTGCTCGCCGGGCTGCGCTCCAGCCTGCAGGCGATCCAGTCTCTTGGCGCTGCCTCGGTCGGAGACAAGACGATCGTAGATGCCTTCGCCCCGGCGGTCTCTGCATTCGAACGGGCCCTTCGGGCAGGGGGCGACGTAGTCTCGGCGGCCACTCGTGCGCGCGAGGCTGCGGAGGAGGGGGCGCGGTCGACCATCCCTCTGCAGGCGCGCAAGGGTAGGGCCTCTTATCTCGGTCCGCGAAGCGTGGGTCACCAGGATCCCGGGGCTACGTCGACCGCGCTGGTCTTCACGGCGCTCGAGCGTGCTGCGGCAGCCAGGCCCGGGGTGGTCGAGACGCAGTGATCCAGTCCGTTAGCCGAGCCGCGATGATCCTGAAGGAGCTGGGGAAGGGCTCGCCCCGCCTGGGCGTCACCGAGATCGCCGAACGGCTGAGCCTGGCGAAGGCCACGGTCTACGGGCTGCTTCACACCCTGGAGGCCGAGGAGCTCGTCGAGCGAGACGCCGAGACGGGCAAGTACCGGCTGGGTCCGGTCATGCTGCAGCTCGGGAACGCGTTCCTGGACAGCCACGAGCTGAGGTCCCGCTCGTTGCTCTGGGCCGACTCGCTTGCCAACCGAGCGGTCGAGGCCGTGCGGGTGGGTGTGATGAACGGGTCGAACGTGCTGATCGTCCATCACGTGTTCCGGCCCGACGACTCGGTTCAGATCCTCGAAGTCGGCGCGTCGATCCCGTGGCATGCGTGCGCCCTGGGACGCGCCATCGCCGCCTACCTCGAGCCTGAGCGCCTTCGGGAACTCCTGGCTGGCGAGCTCATTCCCCTCACCGGCAAGACGATCACCGACCCCCAAGAGCTGGTGCTCGCCCTGGAGACCGTCGCGCGAGAGGGCATCGCTGTGGAGAACCAGGAGGCCATCGTGGGGGAGGCGGAGATCGCAGCGCCCATCTTCGGGCCACTCGGTGTGGCCATAGGGGCGATCAGCGTGGCCGGGCCGGCGGAACGGCTGCTCAGCGAGGGGCCGGCGCCGAAGACCGTCGAGGCGATTCGAGAGACGGCGAGAGGACTATCCCGGGACATGGGCGCAGGGCGCCTCCGCGCTCGCGCGCGCTGACACAAGCCCGCGGCTGCCGTGTCGGCCTTTCTTGGTCGATCATGTCCGTCGGGGCGTAGGCTGACGCACGCCGTCGGCGGCCCGGAAAGGTGGCGCCGTGCTCGATGTCCCGCCGAATATGACCGACTACGAGGAGGCTCGTCGAGGCTTCCGCCTCGAGGTCCCGGATCGCTTCAACTACGCACGCGACGTAGTGGACGTCTGGGCGGCGCGCGCCCCGGCGAAGCTGGCGCTGCTCGCTCTGGACGAGGGCGGCTCGAATGAGCGGCGGTTCACATTCGCCGATGTTGCCCGGGGCTCGAACCAGGCCGCCAACTTCCTTGCCGCGCAGGGCATTGGTAAAGGCGATCGTGTCTTCCTGATGCTCCCGAGGATCCCGGAGTGGCATCTGGCGCTGCTCGGCTGCATCAAGCTCGGCGCCGTGCCGATGCCGGGAACTCCCCTGCTCACGTCGCGCGATGTCGAGTACCGGATCGGCCGGGCGGAGGCGGCCGCGGCGATCGTCGACTCCCAGGGCGCTGTGAAGGTGGACGAGGTCCGTGACCGGTTGGCGTCGCTTCGGTCGCGGATCTGTGTGGGGGAGGCGCCTTCGGCCGGGTGGCACTCGTTCGCCGACGGCATAGAGCGTGCAAGCGATGCCGCGCCCGAGGCGGTGCCTACGGCGGCTTCCGATCCGATGCTCGTCTACTTCACCTCGGGCACGACCGGCTACGCGAAGATGGTGCTGCACACGCAGGCCTCCCACGGCATCGGGCACGAGATCACGGCGCGCTTCTGGCAGGACCTGCATGCCGACGACCTGCACTGGACCTTCTCCGACACCGGCTGGGCGAAGGCCGCGTGGGGCAAGCTCTTCGGCCAGTGGCGGATCGGAGCCGCGGTCGTCCTGTGGGACGTGCGCGGCAAGCCGAACTTCGAGCGCATGCTCACGTTGCTCGCCGAGCATCACATCACGACCTTCTGCGCGCCGCCGACCGTGTTCCGCGCCGTGGCGTTGTTCGATCTGCGCAAGTTCGAATGGAGCGGTCTGCGCCACGTCGTATCGGCGGGGGAGCCGCTCAACCCTGAGGTCATCAAGGCGTGGCGGGACGCCACGGGTCTTCCGATCTACGACGGGTACGGGCAGACCGAAACCGTGAACATCGTCGCCAACTACCGGTGCCTGCCAATCCGAGAGGGTTCGATGGGCAAGCCTGTCCCGGGAGTTGACGTGCGCGTGGTCGACGACGACGGCGCCGTGCTCGCACCAGGGGAGACGGGGCACATCGCCGTGCGATGCAGCCCAGAGCGGCCGGTCGGGCTCTTCAAGGAGTACTGGCGCGATCCCGAGGCCACGGCCGGGAGCTTCCGCGGCGACTGGTACTACACGGGCGACCTTGCGAGTGCCGACGAAGACGGGTACCTGTGGTTCGTAGGGCGGGCCGACGACGTGATCACCTCTTCCGCGTACCGGATCGGCCCGTTCGAGGTGGAGTCCGCGATCATCGAGCATGGGTCGGTTGCGGAGGCGGCGGTCGTCGGCAAGCCCGACAAGCTCCGCGGCGAGATCGTGAAGGCGTTCGTCGTACTGAAGCCGGGATTCGAGCCGTCAGACGAGCTGGCCCGCAACATCCGGGAGCATGTGAAGCGCGTCACCGCACCGTACAAGTACCCGCGCGAGATCGAGTTCGTCTCCGAGCTACCCAAGACGGTGTCCGGGAAGATCCGCAGGGTGGAGCTCCGTCAGCGGGAGATCGAGGCGGCGGAGGAGGAGTAGGGGCGCCTCCGGCGGACCTCGAACACCGGCTGCTCTTGGCGTGAACTGCCTCTGTTGCTAGCATCTCTGCGCGGGGTGGAGCAGTCCGGTAGCTCGCTGGGCTCATAACCCAGAGGTCACGGGTTCAAATCCCGTCCCCGCGACGAAGAAGCCCAGGGCAGGAGACCCACGGCCTGGGCTCCTACGGTCTTCAGGCCGTCTTCGTCCGGCGCTTCTCTCGGGTCTTCTCCGGGGCTTCTCCGACGGTGGCCCACCGACGGCGACCAGCTGTTCGAAGACCCGGGCGGCCTGAGCTTGCATGCCGGGCGGACGTGCTGATGGGTCTCGATGGCGTGCGTGGCCGATCGGCGGCTCGCAGGAAGATCCTGAGCTGCTCGGCGGTCCAGGAACGCTGTTCGACCTTGGAGACGGACCGTAGGCGTGGGGCATGGGCGACGTTGCGCGAGACGAGACCGCGGCGGACAGCTTCTGCGAGGCGCCGCGGATCACCAGATGCGTCTCGTGCACGGTCTTGGGCACCAGGGCGCACCTCCGTTGCGGGGGTGGAGCAGCCCGTCGTAGAGGGCCTCAAGGTGATGTGGACGCAGGCGCCGCAGGCCGATGCGGCCGAGGGCGGGAACGACATGCGTCTCGAGGTTGTGGGTACCCGTAGTAGGTACTCGCGGCGAGCAGAGTCGCTCGCCCGGTGGCCACCGGGCGGTCAGGAACGCGCCGAAGCTCAGCGACTGGGCTTCGTCATGCGCGCCGTTGCGTTCGCCAACCAGCCGGGCAGTGAGCCCCTCGGCGTCCCCGCGCTCGCAGCCGGCCGGATGCCAGCTCCGTCGCTCTCTTACCGTGATCGGGTCGATGCCTTCGTGAATGATGGCGTACCAGCGGTTGCCCCTCTCTCGTCGACGTAGTACTTCATCTCGCAGCCCTCCTTCCAGGCGGCGCCGGTCGCTGCCCGGCAGAAGGATCGTAGGAGCGCGACGTCTTGTGGCTTGAGGAGTGGGATCACCTGGTCAGCCCCAACCAGAAGCCGGTCCGCAGAAGCGGTCGCCGGCGGGGCGGGAAAGGGCCGACCCCAGTGGGTGCTTGACGTCGCTAGAGCAAGTGTGCGGCCTCTTGCGCAGACGTTCTGCACTGCTCCAGCGTCGGGACTTCGCCATGGACCAGCGGGCGTATGGCGGTCCACCCGGCAGCGAGGGCCTCCTGACAGGGATGCGAGGAATCGAAGAGAGGGCTCACCGCGTAGCCCTCGACCGGTCGCTTGGTGTGGGCCCATCCCCACTTCTCGCTGATCGCATCGATGTCCGAGGCGAGTTCGGCGGCAAGTCCAGCTCGACTCTGAAGCACGCGGCGAAGCTCGGGGTTCGCAATGAGCTTGAACACGTCGTAGAGGTGTCGAGCGTCACGAGATAGCTTGTCCGCGGTCTCTGGATAGTGGCTCGCCAGATGGTGGAGCATGGCGAGCTTCTCGAACAGTGTCCGCTCAGGGCTCAGCACCTCGACCTCGACGGCGGCGAACTCCTCGTACTCGGCCTGTGGCACCTTGAGGGACTCGGTGGCGAACTGGCTGATGAACGAACGGATAGTCCTGCTGGATCTCGGGTCCGGGCCTCCTCTCACGCCCATCTCGAGCAGCACGCCAGCTCGGACCACGGTTGCTGGGAATCGGGTCGGGTACCGGTACCGGACGTTCCTGTGTTCGCCAGTCCCCGACCCTTCCAGCCCCAGATCGTTCTCGCCGAGCCCAAGATCCTCTCCGGCGCGGGAGCAGATGCTCTTGAGGATCTTGTCCACGCTGCCCTTGCCGAAGGTCCTGTCAAACGGTCTGGTCACCACGAGGAGGACGTCGACGTCCTCAGAGAAGCGCTCGATGAACCCGAAGGCCTTGGACAGGCTGGTGCCGCCCTTGAACACGACGTACGCATCATCGATGGGCTGAGTCACGCTGCGAAGGAGTTCGGTGATCCAGAAGTCCTTCTCGATGAACTCCTGGGGGAGCCTCAGTCCTTCGCTGGCCTGGCCTACCAGAGCGAACAGGTCATCCGGCGCTTCCCGGAGTCGTGCCATCCCTACACGGGCATGGAGGCATTGCCCGACGCATGGCTGCCGAGATCGGTGACGAGCCTGGCGATTCGCTCTTTCAGCACCGGGGCCCGCTCCCCAGCCACAGCCTTGCCCACTCGATCGAGTCTAATCCGCCCGTCGTTTCGAAGCTCGCTTACCGTCCGTTCCACGTCGGCCCATTCCGCATCGGCATGCTCGGGCCAGTCTCGGAGCACCTCGAGCAGGGCGATCTCCTCGTACCCGAGACCGAGCCGGGCAAAGTTTCGTCGCGAGTGGAAGTTCACTTCGCGAATGCCGGTCGGAGGGGGGCCCACCATCGCGAACTCAGGCACTGCCGGGACCTGCGTGGACAGCCCCAGGGCGTGGCTAGCCGACCACGCGGTCGGCCCCAAGCCTCTGGGCCCCGCCACTTCGCGAACGATGTCTTCGGTCTTCGGGCGGCCGGGCCCAAAGCGGGACTTCACCCCCTTCCAGTAGAGGCCTCGGCGGACCCGGAGAAGGCTCTCTTCCTCGGCGGCGATCCGTGAGAAGGCCGACTCGACCGCCCGACGAGGGCCGTTGACGTCGGACACGCGCAGGAAGGTCCCTGGGCGGGACCTCGCAACCTTTGAGCGAACCATCGCGGCTACAGAGTTCATGCAAGGAAATAGTATCGAGAAGCTCGCAAAACGGCAAGTGTCGATCGATGTCCGACGCGCGAGGGGCGGCGCACAGCCCCCAGCAATGCTCGTTCCCGGGGCAGCAACCAGCATGTCAAGAAGGAGCTGGCCTCGAACCCCGAGGTGATCGATGCGGGGGACGGCCTCGATCTCGACGATTTGGCGCCAGCAGCTCGACGGTGGGCGAGGGTCAATGGAACGTCGAGTCATAGGGAGTCGGTCCGGGTCGGGCACAGCGGCGCCGTGTTGTCGTACACCTCGCCACGGGGCCGTTCGGCTCGCGAACGCGCGGACCTGTGGCCCTCGGGACCGGCCGTAGGTATTTGCACCATTGAGGTATGGAATCAACCGTCATCCGATCCGATCCGCCCGAACGACGTCCCGCTGTCGCCGACCTTCGCGAGATCATCCTCGGAGCCCAGGACAACCTCATCAACGTCCTCGCCACCGTGCTCGGTGTCGCGATCGGCTCGGGCAGCACCAAGATCGTGGCGCTTGCCGGGCTCGCGTCCGGTATCGCCGAGGCGATCTCGATGGGTGGCGTCCTGTACACGTCGACCTGCGCCGAACGCGACCTGCACAAGCAGGCGGGCGGCTCCGAGGCCGCCGCGACCGGGCTCAAAGACCCGTTGCGGGCCGCGGTCGTCACGTTCGTCGCTGCGCTGTTCGCAGCCGCGATCCCACTGGCACCCTTTGCGTTCCTGTCGATCCGTCCTGCCATGTTCACAGCCGCTGTGCTGTCGGTGATGGCTCTCTTCGGGCTCGGCGGCTACAAGGGAGGCGTCACCGGGCGGCCCTGGTGGCGCGATGGGATCCAGTTCGTGGCCATCGGGAGTCTCGCCGCTGTCGCCTCGGCGCTCGTCGGCGCGGCGCTGAAGACGGACGTCGGCTGAGGCTGGTGCCGCCCCGCTTCGCGCGGCGCGGGCCGCCTCGGTAGAATCCGCCTGCCGACAGGGGCGGCAACCGGCCGCGTGAGGAGGACCGAGGTGGCGCAGGAGGACGTCTCCGCGAAGCTAGCCAACGTGCCGCTGTTCTCAGCCTGCTCGAAGCGCGAGCTCGCGCTCATCGGGCGGGCAGCCAAGGAGGTCTCGCACAAGGCCGGAACGGTTGTCGCGCGTGAGGGCGAGCGCGGCATCGGGCTGTTCCTGATCCTGGAGGGGAAGGCGAGGGTCACGATCGGCGGCAAGTCGAGGGCGAACCTCGGCCCAGGGGACTTCTTCGGCGAGATCGCGCTCCTTGACGGCGGTCCGCGGACCGCCACGGTCACAGCATCGACCGACTTGAAGCTCGCCGGGATCACCGAGTGGGTGTTCCGCGGTCTCCTCGTGGAGCACCCGTCGATCGCACTGAAGACCCTGGAGTCGATGGCCGGGCGGCTCCGGTCTGCGTCGAAGGAGCCGGTCTAGGCGCGCCGACGGCCGGTGAGCTGGCTCGTTCGCCCCGACGGCTGCCGCCTCTACTACGAGACCCACGGCCGCCTTACCGGCCAGCCGCTCGTCTTGCTCGAAGGCATGGGCGGCGATGTCAACGGTTGGCGGCGGAACATCCCGCGCTTGGCCGTGGAGCTGCTGGTCGTCGCCTACGACTTCCGCGGGAACGGGCGTTCCGACGCCCCCGACGAGCCGGTTACGATGGCCACGTTCGTTGAGGACACTGTCGCCCTCCTCGACGACCTTCGGATCGACGCCGCCCACGCCTACGGGCAGTCTTTTGGGGGGATGGTGGCGCAGGAGCTCGCGCTCGCGCACCCAGAGCGTGTCCGCTCGCTCATCCTCGCGTGCACGCATGCGGGCGGTGCGCACGTCGTGCGTTCGAGCGCCAAGGTGCCCAAGGACAAGCCGTGGCTTGCGCTCTACTCGCCCGGCTTCGCAGCCCGGCACCCGGGGCACGTGGCGGAGGATCTCCGGATGGGCTCCCGGAGCCCCCAACACCCGGGCGCTCGTCGCCGGCAGTGGGATGCGGCCCAGCGGTTCGACGCCTACGATCGAGTGCCGGGAATCCGGGCCCCGGCGCTTGTGTTGCACGGTACCGAAGACCAGATGATCGACCCCGCGAACGCCCAGATCCTCGCGTCGCGCATCCCCGGCGCCGAGCTGGCGATGCTCGAAGGGGCGGGACACGTGTACCACTCGGAGCGGGCTGAGGAGTCCGACGCCATGGTGCTCGACTTCATCCGGCGGCACGCGACGTGACGAACGCGTCTGAGGAGGTTCGGCGCCTGGCCGCCGAGCGCGAAGAGCGCCGCCGCGCCAAGGACTACGCGGCGGCCGATGAGCTCCGCAACCGGATGGCGGAGCTTGGCTACCGGATTGTCGACTCGCCGATGGGTTCGGTGATCGAGCGGCTGGCGCCGACCGGACGCGAGCCGTCGAGGCGCGTGCGCGCGAGCGAGGTCGTCTCGGTGCTCGACGAGCCGGGGACGTTCGACGCGACCGTCCAGTGGGTCTGCGAGGGCTGGCCGGAGGACATCTCTCGGTCTCTGGCCGGGTTCCGGGCGAACGAGGGCGGCCGCTCGGTGCAATATGTGATCGCCGACGTCACCGGTGCCGATCCCGTGGTGTTCGGCCACGGGGCCGAAGTGCTGCGCCTCGCTGAAGGCACCGGCTGGGCCGCCGCACGGAACGCGGGCCTGCGCCTATCGCGCGGGCGGATCGTGCTGGCAGTGGACGGCTCGGTGGAGCCGACCGGCGACGTGTTCGGTCCGCTCGAGGCCGCCCTTGCGGACGAGAGCGTCGGCGTGTGCGGACCGTTCGGCATCGTCACGACAGACCTGCGGAGCTTCGAGGCCTCCGACGGCCCGGAGGTCGACGCGATCGAGGGCTACCTGATGGCGTTTCGCCGCGAGTTGCTAGGCGCCGTGGGGCTCTTCGACGAGAGGTTCCGGTGGTATAGGACGGCCGATGTCGAGTACTCCTTCCGTGTGAAGGACGCCGGCCTTCGAGCCGTGGTCGTGGACGTGCCTGCCGAGAGGCACGAGCATCGGATGTGGTTCAGCACGCCGCCCGACGAGCGCGCGAAGCGGTCGAAGCGCAACTACTACCGGTTCCTGGATCGGTTCCGCGGGAGGTTCGACCTGCTGGTCTCGCGCTCGGAAGACCGTGCCTAGGCCTGGAGCGAGCCGGGGGGCGGCGGGGGAACGGCCTGCCGCTGGGCGACGTTCTCCGGCCCGGACCTGCGCTCGCGCTCGCCGTTCGCGGCGGCCTGCGCCGCACGAGCCTCCTCAGGTGTCGGCACCGGCTTGGTTCCGTCCGCGTACGCCTTGAGGTCCGCGCCCTCGATGACCTCGACGGCTATCAGGACGTCGGAGAGGCGGTCGAGCAGCTCGCGCTTGCCCTCGAGGACCTGACGTGCGCGATCGTGCGCGCGCGTGATAAGGCGGGTCACTTCCTCGTCGACGAGCTCGGACATCGCCGGCGACAGCTCCTGCCCCGCGCCGGGGAAGAGCAGCCGCCCCTCTGCGCTCCGGAAACCGTTCTCTCCGAACGAGAGCGGACCGATCTTCTCGCTCATACCGTACTCGGTCACCATCGCGCGGGCGATCTCCGTCGCGCGCTGGAGGTCGTTCTGCGCGCCGGTGGAGATCTGGTCGAACGCGATCTCCTCGGCCGTCCTCCCGCCGAGTAGCACGGCAAGGCGGTCCTCCAGCTCCGGCTGGGTGAGCAGGTAGCGATCTTCCAGGGGGCGCTGCATCGTCATGCCGAGGGCGGCTGCCCCCCGCGGGATGATCGAAACGCGGTGCACCGGGTCGGCCGTGGGCACCTGGAGCGCGACCAGCGCATGTCCCATCTCGTGCTTCGCGACGATCTCCTTCTCCTTCTCCGACATGACCCGGCTCTTGCGCTCGAGGCCGGCGACGACCCGATCTATGGCCTCCTCCAGCTCTTCCGAGGTCACCGAGTTCTTCTCGGCGCGGGCAGCCAGCAGCGCGGCCTCGTTCACGACGTTCGCAAGGTCGGCACCGGTGAAGCCCGGAGTGCGGGCGGCCAGCACCTTGAGGTCGACGTTGGGATCCAGGGCAACGCCCCGGACGTGCACGCGGAGGATCGCCTCACGCCCGCGCAGGTCCGGCCGGTCGACGACCACCTGCCTGTCGAAACGCCCCGGCCGCACGAGGGCTGGGTCGAGGACGTCCGGCCGGTTGGTCGCCGCCATGATGATGACACCCTTTGACGAGTCGAACCCGTCCATCTCCACGAGGAGCTGGTTCAGCGTCTGCTCCCGCTCGTCGTGAGCGCCGAAGCCCGCCCCGAACGCCCCCGCTCGTCCCTTTCCGATCGTGTCCAGCTCGTCGAGAAACACGAGTGCGGGTGCCTTCTCCTTTGCCTGCTGGAATAGTTCACGCACCCGGGCGGCGCCGAGGCCCACGAACATCTCGACGAACTCGGAGCCCGACATGAAGAAGAAGGGCACGTTCGCCTCTCCGGCGACCGCGCGCGCGAGGAGCGTCTTGCCGCACCCGGGTGGTCCGAGGAGCAATACGCCCTTCGGGATGCGTCCGCCGAGGCGCTGGTACTTCTTCGGATGCTTGAGGAAGTCGACGATCTCTTTGAGCTCCTCGACCGCTTCGTCGACGCCGGCGACGTCGGCGAACGTGGTCTTCATCTCCTTACGGTCGTAGATCTTCACGCGGTTGCGGCCGAGGTTCAGGGCCGCCGAGGTCTGGGCGCCGCTCATCCGCCTGATCAGGAAGAACCACAGCAGCCCGAACAGGAGGAGCGGTGCCACCCAGCTGAGCAAGAAGCTCGAGAGGGCGTCCGGCCGGTCGTACTCGAATGCGACGTCGTGGTTGGTCAGGAACTCCTCAAGCGGTGCAGGATCGAAGTTCTCCGGTAGCGTCGCCGAGAAGTGGGCCTCGCCATCGGCTTCCTCGTACGTGCCTGACACCGAGGCCGATGAGATGGTCAGCGTGCCGGTGATCTCGCCGCTTTGAACCTTGTCCAGGAACGTCGAGTAGGGGATCGCTTCCGGGTGAGGCGCGGCCAAGTAGTTGAAGAGGGCAACGATCGCGAGGGCGACCACGACCCACAGCCACATGGACATACGCCGCTGGCCACCACCACCGAGGTCGAAGCCACTCCAGCGCCCGCGCCGGTCTTGGTCCCCCCTCTTCGCCATTCCGCCATATTGTCACCTGCTAAGGCATCTGACAGTGCGATGAGCCGGTGCGACGAGCGGCCGCGCCGACGCTGATACGGGATACTGGGCGCATGAGCGGAGACAGCTCGGGTGGGGAGGCCGTTTCCAGCAGCCGGGCCGCGCCTCCCGACGACCCAGCCCTTCGCGAGAGATTCGAGCGCGATGTCCTTCCCCTGCTCCCGCAGCTGTACTCGACTGCGCTTCGCCTGACGCGAAACCCCTCCGACGCCGAAGATCTGGTGCAGGAGGCCTACCTTCGGGCCTACCGGGGCTTTGCCGGGTTCGAGGAAGGCACGAACCTCCGGGGATGGATGTATCGGATCCTGACGAACACGTTCATCAACGCATATCGAAAGAAGCAGCGCGAGCCGGTGACTGTCGCCGACGATGAGATCGGGGACTGGTACCTGTTCGAGAAGCTCGGCGAGTCGGGGGTGGAGGAGTCGGCCGAAGCGGCGGTTCTCGATCGGATCCCCGACGAGGACGTCAAGCGGGCGCTCGAGGCCCTTCCGGAGGGTTTCCGCCTGGCGGTCCTGCTTGCCGACGTGGAGGGTTTCTCGTACAAGGAGATCGCGGGAATCCTCGATGTCCCCATCGGGACCGTGATGTCCCGCCTGCACCGCGGAAGAAGAGCGCTCGAGAAGGCGTTGTGGGAGACGGTACGGGAGCGTGGCCTTGTCAGACATTGAATGTCAACGGTTCCTTGAGCAGATCGAGCTCTATCTCGACGGGGAGCTCATGGGCTATCAGCGCACGGAGCTTGAGGAGCACCTCGGCCACTGCGGTCCGTGCATGGATCGCTCGGACTTCCAGCGCCGGCTTCGCGAGCTGATCAAGGCCAAGTGCGGCTGCGACGAGGTCCCGGACCACTTGCTCGAGCACATTCGCGGTCTGCTCGCCGAGAGCCATCAGCACTCGCAGCCGTAGAGGAGAGGGAGCCTCGGCGAGATCGCGCCGATTCGCGACCCAACATGCCCGTGTTGCGCACCCAGCGAGCGGCTTGACGCTGACCCTGGCTCGGTGTATTACTACGCTGTACGATACACCGTTATCCGACTACGCATTCCGATATGCCGTAAACTGGAAGTAGCCAGAAGGAGGTAGGCGGAATGGACGGCGCCCAACGTCAACTCGACGAAGGTGAGCCCAACCCGGGGTTCCTCATCCTAGTGTGTCTGGCCGATGCCCACGCCAGGACGGGCGAAGCGATCATCCGGGATATCGAAGCCATCGCCGGGGTGCGACTGGATCCGGACGCCCTGTGCTCGGGCCTCGGCCGCCTTGCCCGGCGCGGGATCGTCGAACCGCTCGCTACGAACGATCCCGGTCAGCCCTACCGCATAACTGGTGCAGGCGCCGAGATCGCCCACGAGACGTTCATGCGGTTGGCCAACCTGGCGCGCAACAGGCTCCACACCGGCAACCGGTCCGTCCCTCTGCCCTTCCGACCGGGGGAGATAGGACAGGACGCCGTGATGGGCTCCTATGAAGCGCCCTTCCCCCTGTACCGCGCGGCCGACCGGACCGGCAGTCCGTGAAGAAGGCCCTCGTCGTCGGGGCAGGAATCGCCGGCCTGTCCGCCGCCAGCTACCTTCAGCGGAACGGCTTCGACACGGAGATCTTCGAGCTGCACTCCTCGCCTGGCGGGCTGTGCACGAGCTGGAAGCGTGGCGACTACACGTTCGACGGCTGCATCCATTGGCTGGTTGGTTCGGGGCCCTCGAGCAGCATGCACGAGATTTGGAAGGAGCTCGGAGCGGGGGACCTTAGCTACGTCGAGTGGGACGTCTGGACGGTGATCCATCTCTCGGATGGGGACACCTTCACCGTGTACACGGACCCCGACCGCCTCGAGGCGGAGGTCCTTCGTCTGAGTCCCGCCGACCGCGCGGCCGCGCGCCTGGTCAAAGAGAGCACCTGCGGCTGGAAGCCGCAAGACTTGCCCGCAGAGCCCGAGACCAACTTCTTCTCGCTCCTCAAGAGCGCGAAGCTCCGCGAGGCCTTCGCAGTTCTCTACGACTACTACGTGCCCAAGGGCCTATCCACTGAGGCCCTCTTCATGATCCTCAGCATGATGGCGAGAAGATCGGCCGGATACCCGATCGGAGGGTCGCTCGCCTTCGCCAAGGCGATCGAATCCAAGTACCTGGCGCTGGGCGGAATGGTCAACTACGGCTTCCGCGTCGACAGGATCCTCGTCGAGTCGGGGCAGGCCGTGGGGGTTCGCGGAGCGCAAGGCGACGTTCGCGGAGACTACGTCATCTCCGCTGCGGACGGCCACGACACGGTGAGGCGGATGCTGGGCGACCGGTTCGCGCACCCCGACCTCCAGGCTTCCCTGGCGGAGGAGCCCTCCGGGCGTCTTCGCCGCGGGCCGTCCGTAATCCTCGTATGCCTTGGTCTCGCGCACGACTGTTCCACGCTTCCCTTCAGCCAGAGCTTCCCCCTTGAGCGGCCTCTCGTCCTCGAATCGGGGGCGCTCACCCTCACGCGTCTCGGCATCCGCCTCTTCTCGTTCGACCCGACGCTTGCGCCACCAGGGAAGACCGCCGCGGTAGTCCACCTGGACACGAGGAACGACTCCCACTGGACGGGGCTCAAGGAGCGCGATCCGGCCGCATACGCAGCCGAGAAGCAGGCCACAGCAGAGCGGGTGATCGCGGCCCTCGACCACCTCATCCCCGGGTTCGAGGGTTGGGTTGAGACCGTCGACGTGGCCACCCCTTCCACGTTCATCAGGTGCACCAACAACTGGCATGGCAGCTACCTCGGCTGGCTTCGCTCCGGCAGCGCACCCGTCCGAAAGACTTTCGAGGACCTCGACAACTTCTACATGGTCGGCCAGTGGGTGAACCCGGGCGGTGGCCTCCCCGTCTCCGCCATCGATGGCCGGAATCTGGCCACGATGCTCTGTAAGCGGGAGGGCCTGCGCTTCAGACCGGATGGAGTTGGCCAGAACTGAAGATCGCTCCCCTCGTGTGCGTGACAGGGGGGAGGGAGTCTCATGAGGGGCTCTTGCTCTCGTCTGTGCACGTGCGAGGAGACAGGATCGTCCCACGCTAGAGTGGGTGGTGCCCCGCGATCGCCTGCTTTGATCGATGCGGCTTGGAGTTGAGCGTAGGAGGGGACACACAGCATGGGTGAGGCCCAGGATCCTCCCCGAGAGCGTGAGTCCGACCCCGGGCTGCTGATCATGCTGAGCCTCGCGGACGGCCCGAAGCACGGGTACGCGATGATCGAGGAGATCGAGCGCGTCGTCGGCGTGCGTCTCAGTCCGGGCACGCTGTACGGTGCGATCTCCCGCCTCGCGCGGCGCGGACTCATCGAGCCTCTACCGACGGGGGATCGCCGCCAGCCCTACCGGCTGACCCGTGCGGGCGCCCAGCTCGCCCGCGACAAGCTCACTCGGCTGGCCAACCTGGCGGGCAGCAGCCTCTTCGCCGCTGGCGGGACCGTCCCTCTGCCTTTCAGGCCGGGCGAGCAGATGCAGGATGTTTCAGGGGGATCGTATGAAGCGCCCTACCCTGTCTTCCGCTCAGAGAAGACGCAGGACGACGCATCGCGGGACGACAGTTGAGTTGGGGCACGAGGTCGCCGTCCCCAATCGCTGAGTCGAGGCTGCTCGGGCGTTAGAGTCGCGCCATGTCTGCGAAGTCGAAGCGGGCATTGGACCGCAACAGCCCGATCGAGGAGCGCGCGCCGGAGATGATCCGTTTGCTCTCGCGGGCCTACCCGGACGCGCGCGTGGCGCTCCGGTTCTCGAACCCGCTCGAGATGCTCGTCGCCACGATCCTGTCGGCGCAATGTACCGACGAGAAGGTGAACGAAGTCACCGACGCGCTGTTCCGCAAGTACCGGAGTCCCGAGGACTACCTGCGAGTGCGGGAGGACGAGCTGAAAGGGGACGTCAAGCCCACCGGCTTCTTCAACCAGAAGGCGACATCGATCCGTGAAGCCTGCCGTCGGATCATCGAGGTGTACGACGGCGAGGTCCCCGACACGATGGAGGAGCTGCTGACGCTCCGCGGCGTGGCCCGCAAGACGGCGAACGTGGTGCTCGGCAATGCCTATGGAAGAGTCGAGGGAATCGCCGTCGATACACACGTAAAGCGGCTTTCCAATCGGTTAGGGTTCAGCCAGGAGAAGGACCCCGAGAGGATCGAGCAGGATCTGATGCGCTTGATCCCGAAGAAGAAGTGGTTCGCGTTCACCTACGTGTTCATCGAGCACGGACGGGCCGTGTGTCAAGCGCGGAGTCCAAGGTGCGGAGAGTGCCCCGTGAACCATCTCTGCCCATCGAGCCTTGTCTGATCCGATGTGTGACTCTCCCCGGTTGACGGCGCAGAGCGAGACGCAACTAGAGCGATGAGCGATCGGCGGTTCGGCGAGGACGCGTTCCCCTTGGTGATCGCCCACCGCGGCGCTTCGTCGACGCACCCAGAGAACACCCTGCGCTCGTTCGAAGCCGCGCTGGCGGCGGGAGCTCCCGTGGTCGAGGTGGATGTTCGGCTCTCGTCGGACGGCGTGCCGGTCGCGATGCACGACCCCGACGTCTCAAGGACCACGGACGGCACTGGCCCCGTTCGCGGGTTCACCGTGAGCGAGCTCCGGCGATTGAACGCGGGCACGACCCACCGGCCCGAGCAGGTGCCCCTGCTTTCCGAGGTTCTGGAGCTCGTCTCCGGTCGCGGCGGCCTGGCTCTCGAGGTCAAGAACATCCCCGGTGAGCCCGACTACGAGCCGGATCGGGAGGTGGTCGTCGAGGCGGCCCTGTCCGAGCTGGAGCGCTCGGCTTTCGAGGGACCCCTCCTGATGCTGTCTTTCAGCCTGCGATCGATCGAGGCCGCCAAGGGGATCGCTCTGGATATTCCGACCGGGTACCTCACAGCCGAAGCGGTGGATCTCGACGCAGCCCTTACTGACACGGTCGAGGGTGGTCACGACTTCGTGTTTCCCGCTGCAGGGGCGCTGTTCACAGACGGCGGAGCGTTGGTGACGCGGGCACACGAGGCAGGCGTCCGCGTCGGCACTTGGACGGTCGACCGTATCTCGGAACTCCGAACGCTCCTCGAATGGGGTGTAGACGCCGTCGCCTCGAACGACCCGGCGATGGCCGTCGGGGTGGTCGCCGAGTGGGCGGAGCACGATTGATGCTGCGCCGCCAGCGGCGCTTCAGGACAACGCTGTCAGGAAGGCCTCCCCGTTCGGACTCCCGATCCCGGTGACGTCGTCGTAGCCCGGGATCGTGTGAAGGGAACCCGTGAAGTTCATCGTGCGCAGGACGTAGTAGATGCCGTCCTTGGCGCTGACGCCGTTCACGTAGTTGGGTCGCACCACCGCGACCGTGGATGCCGGGTTCACGATGTCCCGCACGGCGGACGTACGGGCAAGGGCGTACAGGGCCGGGTTTGCGAAACCGTGCGCCGCTCCGGCGCCCTGATCGGCGAGGGCCATGATCCCTGCAATCAGGGGACAAGAGAGGCTCGTCCCGCCGACGCGGTACTCCGCATATCTCACGTCGCCGTTCGGGAACACCTGCGTCTGTCCGACCACGAACCCGGTGTTGGGGTCGCCGACGGCGGAGATGTCGGGCACGACTCGGTTGCTGCGGCCCCAGAACCCCGACAGCTGCGTCGGGACCACCCCCAGCTGGTAGGAGGGCGTGTCGAAGATGAAGCTCGTCCCGCCGCCACTTCCGTAGACGTACTCGCCGGGTATAGGAGGATCCCAATGGTTGCGGATCCTGCTGCTCGAGGCCGATCCCCATCCCGTCTCGAACAGGTAGTCGTTCTGTGCGCCCACCGCGAGGCTGGTGCCGCCAACGGCGGTGACGTGCGTGCTCGAGGCGGGCCAGTCGACCGTGCGGTATCCGAGCGCGGCGATCTCGTCGCCGTAGTCGCCGGAGGAGAAGTACAGGCCGATCCCTTCGACTCCAGCCTGGATGTAGACGTCGTCGTCCGCCTTGATCGCCACAGGCGGCAGCTGCTCACCCCAGTTTCCATAGGAGTTGCTCACGATCTGGGCACGGGCGTTGTCGACGATGTCGATCATCGAGTCGCGCATGTCGTTGTTGCTGTTGCTAGCGGCACCCCAGTAGAGGATGCTCGCGCCCGGGGCCATCGAGTGGACGGCCTCGATGTCGAGCGTCTCCTCCCCGTACCAGCCCTGCTGGTTGGCCACAGAGCCCCTGCGGATCGGAACCGTGATCTGCTGGATCGTGAGTTGCGGGAGTCCATATCGGGCAGAGTACGCGTCCAGGTCCTGCTGGATTGTCGGGGATGCGTACGCATCGATGATGGCGACCGTCACCCCGGAGCCGTCGTTACCCACTGCGATCGCCTCCGCTGTGCCGTAGGCGCCCTGAAGCTGAGCAGGCGTGTATCCGCACGGTGCGTAGGGCTGGCTCTGTCCGTAAGCGGGGGGCTGGTCCGTGGCGATCTTCTCGGCCCAGTACGCGGAACAGGGCTTGGCCACCCGGTAGGCCGGAGGCGGCGGTGCCGGCGGCACGCTGGCCCTATGGACGAAGCTCTGGGCGAGCCCGAGAACGCCGTGAACGATGCCGGACAACGAGGCCGGGATCGATGGGGCGGACGAGGGGGCTCTCAGGACCACCCCGTTCACGCGGTAGTGGTTCAAGTGCACGCCGAACGCACGCTCGACCTCGCGGACCGTTCCGCGAGCGGGGACGACGAGGTGGTTGGCCGGTACGGCGCCGACGGAGAATCCCTCAGCCTCCAGCCATGAGCGGGCGGCCGCGACCGCGGCGTCCGAAGGCGAGAACCGGCTTCGGAACTGCTCGGGCGTCAGGTATCGGCCGTAGTCCGAGCTGGACGGGTCCGAAACCGAGGCGAGAAGCGCCTCGGCCGCGCCACGGTCACGCAGGCCCAGGTAGAGCTGGAAATCGACGATCTCCCCGGCCCCGGCCGGACGAACGAAGTCTCCCGGCCTCGCGTATGGTGCTCGGCTGGCTCCGAGAGACACGCGGCCGGGCGATCCTGCTGCGGGCAGAGCCGCCGAAGCGAAGAGCAGCATCGCCGCAGCGATAGTCACAGGCCATCGCAAATGGGTGCGGGACACGGGACCCCCTTCCTGATGGGGAAGAAGCACGGCTGCTCGACGGTATTCCGCACTCACAAGACCGTCAAGGCGCGCGGGCTCAGCATGGTGGGTCGAGTCGTCACTCGCCCACTGCTGGGCTACAGGTCCATCTCGTAGCCGAGGAGAACGAAGCCATCCGGGAACACCCGATCCGGCGCTCGCCGGAAGCCCATCGCCTCGTACATTGCCCGTGCGGTCGTCATCCGCTGCGTGGTGTGCAGTGTCACACGGGTCTTGCCCGCCTCGCGCGCCCGGGCAAGGCAGGAGTCAACGAGAAGGCGAGCGACGCCGCGCCTGCGCGCGTCGGGGCGTACGCCGAGCATGCGGATGTGCGCCTCGTCTGGCGCCAGCGGCTCGTCGGACTCGTCCTCGGTGCGCCGGTCAAGCTCTAGGGCCACCGATCCGAGTATGCGCTCGTCCTCGACGGCGACGAGGACGCATGTTCGGCGCGCTCTGGCGGCGACATCAGCGATCCGCTCTAGGTACTCGGCCCATCCCGAGTCCTCTGGCCGGGCGAACTCCCGGTATGCGAGGGCGGTAGCGAATCCGGCCTCTTCGTACTCCTCGGGGCGGACCGGCCGGACCTCGATCGGCATGGGCCGAGGGTACCGCCAGTCGGCAGGGGAACAACGTCAGGGCGATTGACCGGTGTGGTGGAGCGGGGCAGGATGGACAGGTGGCCGGCACGGATCTGGTTCGGCTGCTCCTCGAGAGCCATCGATCGCTTGCCGCGGAGCTGAGGGCGAGCCTCGAGGAGCGGGGGTACCCGGATGCGCGTGCCGCTCACGCAGCCATCTTCATGAACATCGACCGCAGGTCGGGGACGCGGCTCACCGACCTCGCCCGCCGGGCGCGGATGTCCAAGCAGGGCATGATGCTGATCGTCGACGACCTCGAGGCGCGGGGCTACGTGCGGCGCGTCCCCGACGCTGAGGATGCCCGGGCCAAGATCGTGCGGCTCACCGCCCGGGGAAGACGGTACGTAGCGGAAGCCCGCCGTGCGATGGCCGCCCTCGAGACACGAGCACGGCGCGAGCTGGGGGAGAGGCGATACGAGGCGCTTCGGAGCTCCCTCGACCAGCTGATCGGTGAGGACGAGGTCGCGGATTCGTGACAGGCCTCAGGAAGCGTCAGGCTCAACAAGCGGCCGGAGGGTGCCGTTCAGAGCAGCGTGCTGACGTGCAGTAGCTTTCCGATGCCGAAAGTGATGACCGCCGCAGCACCGCCGATCACCATCATCCGAAGGCCGGACAGGTAGAACCTGCGACGCGTGAGGAAGGACATCCCCGCGCCCACCCCGAACAGCGTCGCGAGGGTCAGCAGGGCCGAGGTGACGACCGCGGCATCGTCCGCGAGGAACAGGAACGGGATGAGGGGGACGATGGCGCCTATGGAGAACGTGAGGAACGAGGAGCCCGCGGCCGCCCACGGCGATCCGAGGCCCTCCTTCGGATCCAACCCTAGCTCCTCGCGGGCGTGCGTTTCGAGGGCGACCTTCGGATCGCGCATGACCTCTTCGGCAATGCGCGCTGCTAGCTCCTTCGAGATGCCCTTGCCCTCGTAGAGAGCGGCGAGCTCCTCGCGTTCTGCGTCGACGTTGCTGCCTATCTCGTGGGCCTCGAGATGGATCAGACGCTCGAAGACCTCGCGCTGCACCCGCATCGAGATGTACTCACCGGCAGCCATCGAGAACGCGCCGGCGAGCAGACCCGCGATCCCCGCGAGGACGATGATCTTGTTCTCCTGCCCGGCACCGGCAATGCCCATGATCAGCGCGACGTTCGATACCAGGCCGTCGTTCGCGCCGAAGATCGCGGCGCGCAGGGCTCCGGACTTGCCTCCGGTCTTCTGCTCGCCCATGACCGGTCCGGGATGGGGCTCGATCGGGGCTCGGCTGGCGCGAAGGCGTCGGACCGTCGCGGCGAGCAACGGGACGCGGCGCTTGGTCTCTCGATCCTCGGGCGAAAGGCCCGGCTCCATACCCAGAGCCTAGGCGAAGTCGGGGTACCGTAGGGGGGATCGGCGCCCGGAGGGAGGGGACATGTTGGACCTGCTCGCCCATGACCGGCTGGTGTTCAACCAGAAGGCCAAGATCATCGAGCTGAACATCGACTTCGCGATCCGCGACCCGGATGGCAACGAGGTCGGACGGGTTCGTCAGGAGGGCCAGTCTCAGCTCAAGAAGCTCGCGCGCTTCGTCTCCTCGCTCGACCAGTTGATGACGCACACTCTGTCCGTCTACGACGCCTCGGGCACGAAGGTCGTGGAGCTGACCAGGCCGCGGAAGGTGTTCAAGTCGACCGTGCTGGTCAAGGACGGGCGGGGGAGCGACGTGGGGAAGATCGTCCAGGAGAACATGATCGGGAAGATCCACTTCGGCCTGGAGGACGCCCAGGGGCGAACGATCGGCGCGATCCGAGCCGAGAACTGGCGCGCCTGGAACTTCTCAATTCAGGACTCGGGCGGGAGCGAGGTCGGACGCATCACGAAGACCTGGGAGGGCCTGGCGAAGACCCTCTTCACGACGGCGGACGACTACCTGCTCGAGTTCAAGGCACAGGTGCCCCCTGCGATGCGGATGCTCATGCTGGCGTCGGCCGCAGGCATCGACCTCGCGCTCAAGCAGGACGCGCGCGGGCTGAGCTAGTCTGCCACGACTCCCGGCCCTGTTGAGCGCCACCTGTGTGGCGCTGGCGCTGCGCGGTCAGTCCTTGGCGTTCATCTGGCGAAACCGAGCCCAGAGCCTCGGGCGCTTCGGTTCCGCCAGCTCCTCTGGGGGCTCGTCGGACTCCGGCTCCCGGGTCAGCTCGGTCTCGACGACCTCGTGCCGCGTGAGGTAGCTGGACACTGTCGCCTGGATGACGGCGGCGGCTGGGAGCGCCATGAAGGCTCCCAGGACTCCGGAGATGGCAGCTCCTGCGAGCGCGGCGAAGAAAGCGATCGCCGGATGTAGCTGCATCGTACGAGCCGTGATTCGCGGGCTGAGGAGGTAGTTCTCGACCTGCTGATACACGACAACGTAGATCAGGAAGATCAGAGCTGTCCACGGGTCCGACATGAGCGCGACGAGCAGTGGCACCGCCGCCGCGATGTAGGTGCCGATCACCGGGATGAACTGCGAGACGAGACCCATCCACAACGCGAGCGGCAGGGCGAAGGGCACGCCGAGCAACGTGAGCGTGATGAACGAGAAGAAGGCAGAGATCGCGGCAAGCAACAGGCGTGAGTACAGGAATCCGCCCGTCTTGTCGATCGCGATCTCCCACGCGTCCAGGACCTCGCGCTGGCGCTGCGGCGTGAGCAGCGAGCACACCGACCGCCGCAGGCGGGGCCCGTCGGCCACCAGGTAGAACGTGAACAGCCCGATCGTGAGCATCTGGAACACGAGGCCGAGGAGGAACGCGCCGACCGAGGCGAGGTTCGAGGCGATCCGCCCGACTGCCTGGTCGGCGCTCGTGATCTTGGAGAGGATCTTGTCGCTGGTGAGCTCCACGTTGAACCAGCGCTGCGTGTAGACGCTCGCCTTGTCGAGCCAGCCGGGCACACGGCGCACGAGCTCCTGGACCTGGTCGATCACGAGCGGGACCATCGCTGCAATCGTCAGGATGACGATGAGGGTCAGGCCGAACAGGACGAGCGCCGTCGCCCACCCCCTCCGCCAGCCGCGTTTGGCTACCAGCCAGTTGACGGCCGGCTCGAGGGCGAACGACAAGAACAGGGCCGTTATCAGCCAGATGATGAGGTCGCGGAGCTTGCGGAAGAGGATGAAGGACGCGTACGCGCCGAAGCCCGCCAGGAC
>JBFMCN010000018.1:0-14232 GCA_040754475.1 Actinomycetota bacterium
CCCGCGTTCGAGCAGCGCGCGGCAGATCCTGTCGGCCTGCGGCCCGACGCCGACGTTCACGACGCCGCCTCGGTCCGCGGGGTTGCGGGGCGTTCGCACGGGGAGCCCGGCGGCGTCGGCTCGCGCGATCAGGTACTCGGTCAGCTCGCTCTGGCGGGCGCGTATCCGTTCGACACCGACCTCGAGGATCACGTCGAGCCCCCCTTGAGCGAGGAAGACGGAGGGCGCGGCCGGCGTTCCGTGCTCCAAGCGCCGGGCGGTTGGGTGGAGGTCGAGGTGGTCGTAGTCGAACGAGAACGGGTCGCGTGTCGCGAGCCATCCCGTGACCATCGGCTCGAGCCCGCTGAGCAGCTCCCGGCGAGCGAACAGGAAACCCAGACCCGGCCCTCCGCACAGCCACTTGAGGACGCCCGTCGTGTAGAAGTCGCAGCGGAGGTCGTGGACATCCAGCGGGACGATCCCGGCGCCGTGGTAGTCGTCCACGAACGAGTAGGCTCCTCGCTCCCGAGCCATCCGGCAGATCTCCTTGGCGTCCAGGAGGGCCGACGAGCGGTAGAGGACTCGGTTCACCATCACGACCGCGGTCTCGTCGTCGATCGCCTCGTCGTACGCCTTGAGCGGGATGGTGAGCCCGTCGGGTGAGCGAAGCCAGACGATCTCCACGCCGCGGCGCCGCTGAGCGAGCCACACGTGTCCGTCGGTCGGAAAGTCGAGCTCGGACATGACGACCTTTCGGCGCTTCGAGTAGTCCAGGCAGGTGGCGATCGTGGCGAGGGCGACGGAGACGTTCGCCGTGATCGCGAACTCGTCGGCGTCACAGCGTGCCAGACGAGCGAACGAGCGCTTGAGAGCGCCCATCTTCGGGAAGATGTGCTCCATCCAGACGATGTCCGGGGCGCCCTCGGCCGCCCACACGTCCAGGAACTCCCGGAGCGATGCACGGGCCCGATTGGATATCGGTCCAAGGGACGCGCTGATCAGGTAGGTCTTGCGCGAGAGGACCGGGAACTCCTCCCGGTACGACTCCAGGGCCCTCTCGGCCGTCGGATTGCCAGCCTGCGGTCGGTACTGGTGTCCGGGCGACGTCATGCTGCGGAGCCTACCTTGCCATGCCTGGTCGGCGCCGTGCGGTCGCCCGCGAGGCCTTGTCGGTGCCGCCACTAGAATGGCCGCGTGGGGACCGACAAGCTTGTGATTCACGGCGCTCGTGAGCACAACCTGAAGAACATCACGCTCGAGCTCCCGCGTAACCAGCTCATCGTGTTCACCGGCCTGTCCGGCTCCGGGAAGAGCTCACTGGCGTTCGACACGATCTACGCGGAAGGCCAGCGCCGGTACGTGGAGTCCCTGTCGGCCTACGCCCGGCAGTTCCTGGGTCAGATGGAGAAGCCCGATGTCGACTTCATCGAAGGCCTGTCTCCGGCGATCTCGATCGACCAGAAGTCCGCCTCGAAGAACCCGCGCTCCACCGTGGGCACGATCACCGAGGTCTACGACTACCTGCGCGTCCTGTACGCGCGGATCGGTCACCCGCACTGCCCGAGGTGCGGCCGTCCCATCGGGCGCCAGACGCCGGACCAGATCGTGGACCAGGTGATGCAGCTCCCCGCAGGCACCAGGTTCCAGGTCCTCGCACCGGTCGTCCGAGGCCGCAAGGGCGAGTACGAGAAGCTGCTCGGGGATCTCGCGCACAAGGGATTCGTCCGCGCGCGGGTGGACGGGGAGCTTCGCGACCTCTCGGAGCCGATCCGCCTCGAACGCCACTACAAGCACACGATCGAGGTGGTCGTCGACCGGTTGGTGGCCGGGGCCGACATCCGTCGCCGGGTCGCCGACTCGATCGAGACGGCCCTGCAGCTCACCGAGGGCGTCGCCGCGGTGGCGGTGCAGGTGGACGGGAAGGAGGACGTGCAGACCTTCTCCCAGAAGCTGGCGTGCACGTACGACGGGATCTCGTACGACGAGCTCGCGCCCAGGAACTTCTCGTTCAACTCGCCGTACGGGGCGTGCCAGACCTGCGACGGGCTCGGGACGCGCTTGGAGGTCGACGCGGAGCTGGTAGTGCCCGACCCCGACCTCTCGATCGATGAAGGCGCCATCGCGCCCTGGGCCGGCGCCCGGTTGGAGTACTGGTACCGGGTCCTCGAGGCGGTCGCGGAGGCCCACGGGTTCTCGACGAAGACCCCCTGGAAGAAGCTGCCGAAGAAGGCTCGCGATGTCGTCCTCGACGGCTCCGACGAGGAGATCTACGTCCGGTACAAGAACCGGTACGGACGGATGCGGGCCTACTGGACGACCTACGAGGGCGTCATGTCGGTCGTGGAGCGCCGTCACGCCGAGACCGACTCCGACAGCCAGCGCGAGAAGCTCGGGCAGTTCATGCGCGAGATCCCATGCCGGGCGTGCGGCGGCGCGCGCCTGCGGCCCGAGACCCTGGCTGTGACCGTCGGTGGACTGAACATCGCGCAGCTCACCTCGCGCTCGATCCGCGACACGCTGCGGTTCTTCGACGAGGTCGAGTTCTCCGAGCGTGAGCACATGATCGCCGAGCGGCTCGTCAAGGAGATCCGCTCGCGTCTCGGGTTCCTCATGGACGTCGGGCTCGACTACCTCACACTGGATCGCGCGTCCGCCACCCTCGCGGGGGGCGAGGCGCAGCGCATCCGCCTGGCCACGCAGATCGGGAGTGGGCTCGTCGGAGTCCTCTATATCCTGGACGAGCCCTCGGTCGGTCTACATCAGCGTGACAACCGACGGCTCATCGACACGCTCCTGCGACTCCGCGACCTCGGGAACACCCTCATCGTCGTCGAGCACGACGAGGCCACGATCCATGCAGCCGATCGGATCGTGGACATCGGACCCGGCGCCGGCGAGCACGGCGGCGAGATCGTCTACTCGGGGGACCTCCGGGGGATCCTCGACTGCCGGGAGTCGATCACAGGCGCGTTCCTTTCGGGCCGCCGGGTGATACCCACCCCCGAGGTCCGCCGTACGCCGGGGGAACGATGGCTGAAGGTCCTCGGGGCCCGGGAGCACAACCTGAAGGCGATCGACCTACACGTTCCACTCGGCCTGTTCGTCTGCGTGACCGGGGTGAGCGGTTCCGGGAAGTCGACGCTGATCCAGGAGGTGCTGCTGAGAGCCCTGATGCAGAAGATCTACCGGTCGCGAGTGCTGCCCGGGAAGCACGGGAAGCTCGTCGGATGGGAGCAGATCGACAAGGTTGTCGACATCGACCAGTCGCCCATCGGGCGAACGCCGCGGTCCAACCCGGCCACCTACACGGGAGTCTTCGACCACGCCCGGAACCTGTTCTCGCAGGTGCCTGAAGCCCGTGTGCGCGGCTACCGGCCCGGCCGCTTCTCCTTCAACGTCCGCGGGGGTCGGTGCGAGAACTGCGCCGGCGACGGTCAGATCAAGATCGAGATGCACTTCCTGCCGGACGTCTACGTGACCTGCGAGGTCTGCAAGGGCCGCCGCTACAACCGGGAGACGCTCGAGGTGAGGTACAGGGGCCGCTCCGTCGCGGACGTGCTCGAGATGAGCGTCGACGAAGCCCTCGAGTTCTTCCGGAACATACCTGTCATCAAGCGGCACCTGCAGACGCTTGCGGACGTCGGCCTGGGCTACGTGAAGCTGGGCCAGCCGGCTCCGACGCTGTCGGGCGGAGAGGCCCAGCGGATCAAGCTCGCGTCCGAGCTGCAGAAGCGGGCGACCGGCAACACCTTCTACATCCTGGACGAGCCCACGACCGGCCTGCACTTCGAAGACATCCGGAAATTGCTCGCCGTCCTCCAGCGCCTCGTCGCCGCCGGCAACACCATCCTCGTGATCGAGCACAACCTCGACGTGATCAAGACCGCCGACTGGATCATCGACCTCGGGCCCGAGGGAGGGGAGGCTGGGGGTTGGATCGTGGCAGCCGGTCCACCAGAGGCCGTCGCCGGCGATCCGGGCTCGTACACCGGCCAGTTCCTTGCGGAGGTCCTGGGCCGGCTTCCCCTCGACCTCGAGCACGAACCGCGGAGCGCAGAAGCGGAGATGGCGCAGGTAGGGCCCATAGAATGAGCGGGTGAGCGTTCCCCGACCCGAAACCTCCCAGATCCCGGACCGGCCCGGGGCGTACCTGTTCCGGGACGGCGACGGCCGTGTCGTCTACGTGGGCAAGGCGCGTTCGCTCCGCAAGCGCGTCCCGAGCTACTGGGGCAGGCCCCTGCACCCGCGAACGGAAGCGATGACGTCGGCGGCCGCATCTGTCGAGTGGATCGTCGCGTCGACCGAGGTCGACGCGCTCATGCTCGAGTACAACCTCATCCAGGAGCATCGACCCCGGTTCAACATCCGCTACCGGGACGACAAGTCCTATCCCTACCTCGCTCTGACCGTCGGGGAACGGTGGCCGAGAGCGCAGGTCCTGCGGGGCACCAAGCGCAAGAACGTGCGCTACTTCGGCCCCTTCGGCCACGCCTACGCGATTCGCGAGACGCTCGACGCCCTGACGCGGGTCTTCCCGGTCCGAACCTGCTCGAACACGTTCTTCGACCAACGGGCACGCGCCGGGCGGCCGTGCCTGTACCACGACATCGGGCGCTGCGCGGGGCCCTGCGTGCCGGAGGCGACCGGCGCAACCGAGGCCTCGTACCGCGCTCAGGTGGACGCCCTGGGCGACTTCCTGGCCGGAAACGAGCGTCCCGTCCTTGCGCGCCTCGAGCGCGAGATGCGGGAGGCCGCCGAACGGCAGGAGTACGAGCTGGCGGCCAAGGTTCGGGATCAGCTCGCCGCCGCGCGGCGGGCACTTGAGAGCCAGGAGATGGTGCTCACGCAGCCGGAGCATCTGGACGTCGTCGGTCTCGTCGAGGACGATCTAGAGGCCGCGTTCCAGGTCTTCTTCGTACGCAAGGGCCGCGTGATGGGACGGAAGGGCTGGATAGTCGACCGCGTCGAGGAGCTGGACCGGCCGCAGCTGCTCGCCTCGTTCATCCGCGAGCTGGCGATGGAGCGGGGGGATCTCGCTCCCAGGATCCTCCTTCCCGAGATCCCCGCCGACGCGGACGTCCTGGCCGACTGGCTGGGCGACCGGCGGGGGAGCCACGTCACCTTCGCCGTTCCGGCTCGTGGGGCCAAGCGGAAGCTCCTCGAGGTGGTGACCCAGAACGCGCGGGAGCATTTCCAGCGCCACAAGCTCCGCCGCGCTTCGGACTTCGGTGCGCGCTCGCGGGCGCTCGCCGAGCTCGGGAACGTGCTGGGGCTCGAGCAGGCGCCGCTTCGGATCGAGTGCTACGACGTCTCGAACCTCGGGCGCACCGACAAGGTTGGGTCGATGGTGGTGTTCGAGGACGGGCTTCCGAAGCGGAGCGAATACCGGCGGTTCGAGGTCAAGGGCGTGCCGGGGCAGGACGATCTCGCCAGCATGGAGGAGATGCTGCGCCGGCGCTTCGCCCGCCTGAAGGCCGAGGCCCACGACGATGGCGGAAGGAGACACCGGTTCGCCTACCCGCCCGCGCTCGTCGTCGTCGACGGGGGCCGCGGACAGCTTGGGGTGGCGACCCGAACGCTGGCGGACGCCGAGCTCCGCATCCCTGCCGTCGGCCTCGCGAAGCGGCTCGAGGAGGTCTACCTCCCCGGTCGGCCAGACCCGCTGCGGATCGTGAGGGGGTCGGAGGCCCTCTTCGTCCTCCAGCATCTGCGCGACGAGGCGCACCGCTTCGCCGTTACCTATCACCGCCAGAAGCGGTCCAAGCGTGCGGTGGCCTCACCGCTGGACGACATCCCAGGGATCGGTCCGTCCCGCAAGAAGGCTCTCCTCAGGCGCTTCGGGTCGCTCGCCCGGCTGTCTCGCGCGAGCGTCGAGGAGATCGCGGAGACTGCGGGCTTCGGGCCAGACCTCGCGAGGACCGTCTACGAGCGACTCCACAGCATCGCGGGTGCTGCCGATGTCGAAGATAGGGAGAGCTCCTGATGTCGGACCCGGCGGAACGGACTGACGAGAACAAGGACGCGGAAGCGGGCGGGGCCTTGCCCGCTCGTCGGCGATCCCGTGGACCCGGGTTCACCATCATCACCGGCCTTTCGGGCGCGGGTCGGTCGGAGACGGCGAAGTGCCTGGAGGATCTCGGGTACTTCGTGGTGGACAACCTGCCACCCGCGCTGCTGCCGAAGATGGCCGAGCTCGCGGGGCGCCCCGGCGGCCCGGGCCGCGTGGCCACGGTCGTGGACGCTCGGGGTGGTGTGTTCTTCGGTGAGCTATCGAGGGCGCTCGAGGAGCTCCAGGAACTGGACATCCCCTACCGGATCCTCTACCTGGAAGCGTCGGACGAAGCCCTCGTGAACCGCTATGCGGCTACGCGCCACCGCCATCCGCTGGCGCCGGCCGACCGTGTCATCGAGGGTATCCGAAAGGAGCGTCTCCTGATGGAGACCCTCCGCGGCGAGGCGGACCTCATCCTGGACACGTCCGGTCTGACGCCGCACGAGTTGCGCGACCGGCTGCGCGACGCGTTCTCGGACGCGCCCCCGGAGGCGCACCTCCAGGTCTCCCTGATCTCGTTCGGCTACAAGTACGGGACGCCGCGAGACGCCGACCTCGTGATCGACGTCCGGTTCCTTCCAAACCCGTACTGGATCGACGAGCTCCGCCCCTTGGTGGGCACGGAAGAGCCCGTTAGGACCTACGTCAGGGGCCAGCAGACGTACAGGGAGTTCATGCGTCGCCTCCGCTCGCTGCTCGGGTTCATGGTTCCCGGGTTCGTCGCCGAGGGAAAGTCCTACCTCACCGTCGCCGTGGGCTGTACCGGTGGGCGACACCGTTCCGTTGTCGTCGCCGAGGAGCTGGCCGCGTTCTTCCGAGACAAGGGGCTCCCGGTTTCGGTCGACCATCGGGACGTCGACCGTTAGAGACCGTTCCCAGCCCCGTTCCGCGAGCTGTACGGCGAGCCGTTCCCGGGGGCCGTTCGACCGGGGAGGTCCCGGCCGAAGGCCGTGGTCGGTTACTTGGCGGGATTGGCTAGGATTTGGGCGACCGCCTCATAGGAGGACGACCATGGGCGTGAAGATCGGCATCAACGGCTTCGGCCGGATCGGGCGCAACTTCCTTCGCGCCGCCAAGCAGGCGGGCGTCGACTGGGACTTCGTCGCCGTGAACGACATCACGGACGGGAAGACCCTGGCGCACCTGCTCAAGTACGACTCCGTTCTCGGGACGTTCCAGAGCGATGTCGCCCTGTCCGAGAACGGCATCGCGGTCGACGGCGACGAGATCAAGGTCCTGTCCCAGCGCGACCCCGCGGCCCTTCCGTGGGGGGATCTCGGGGTGCGGATCGTCCTCGAGTCCACCGGCCTCTTCACCAAGCGTGAGGACGCGGACAAGCACATCGCCGCCGGCGCCGAGAAGGTCATCATCAGCGCCCCGGCCAAGGGCGAGGACCTCACGGTCGTGCTCGGTGTGAACGACGACCAGTACGACCCGGCCGCCCACAACGTGATCTCGAACGCGTCCTGCACGACGAACTGCGTCGCGCCCATGGCCAAGGTGCTCGACGACGCTTTCGGGATCGAGCTGGGGTTCATGACGACGATCCACGCCTACACGAACGACCAGAACATCCTCGACCTGCCCCACAAGGACCTGCGGCGCGCCCGGGCCGCTGCGGTCAACATCATCCCGACGACGACGGGCGCGGCGAAGGCAACGGGTCTCGTCCTGCCACAGCTCAAGGGCAAGATGGACGGGATGGCCATGCGGGTTCCGGTGCCGAACGGCTCGGTGACCGATCTCGTGGCGACCCTGAGCAAGGCCGCGACGGTCGAGGAGATCAACGGGGCCTTCAAGAAGGCTGCCGAGAGCGGTCCGCTCGCCGGAAAGCTCGTCTACAGCGAGGACCCGATCGTGTCGAGCGACATCGTCGGCACCCCGGCCTCGTGCACGTTCGACGCACTCTCGACGATGGTGATGGGCAACGTGACCAAGGTCGTCGGCTGGTACGACAACGAGTGGGGCTACTCGTGCCGCCTCGTCGACTTGGTCGGGCTCATCGCGAGCTCGCTGTGAGACTGCGCGATCTGAGCGACCTCGGCGACGTTGCGGGCAAGCGCGTCTTCGTCCGCGTCGACTACAACGTGCCGCTGGAAGGCGGCAAGGTGGGCGACGACGCCCGTATCCGTGCGAGCCTGCCGACCCTTCAGGAGCTTCTTGGGAAGGGCACCTCCCTGGTCGTGGCGTCGCACCTCGGCCGGCCGAAGGGCCGGGTCAAAGAGGACTCCCGGATGGCGCCCGTCGCAGAACGTCTGAGCGAGCTCATCCAAGGCCCTGTGGCGTACGAACCGACCAACGGAGTCCTGGACGAGGCTGTCGAGCGGCACTGCGCAGAGCTCAAGCCCGGCGGGATCGCCCTGCTCGAGAACCTCCGCTTCGATCCGGGCGAGGAAAAGAACGACCCGGCCTTCACGGCCAAGCTCGCGGGTCTCGCGGACGCGTACGTCGACGACGCCTTCGGATGCGTTCACCGGGCGCACGCCTCGGTCGCGGCACTCCCGGCGCTATTCCTCAAGGAGAGCCGGCCGGCAGCCGCGGGCCGGCTCCTCGAAAAGGAGGTCGGGGCGCTCTCACGTCTCCTGGGCGATCCCGAGCGGCCCTATGTGGCCGTGCTCGGTGGGGCGAAAGTGTCCGACAAGCTGTCGACCATCGGCGCCCTGGTCGAACGGGTCGATGCCCTGCTCATCGGCGGGGCGATGGCGTTCACGTTCATCGCTGCCGACCGCGGCGAGATCGGGAAGAGCCTCGTGGAACCCGATCGATTCGAGGACGTGCGCGCGGCGAGGCGGCGGGCGGAGGAGGGAGGCGTCCTGCTCCAGCTTCCCGAGGACGTCATAGCCGCCCCAGAGCTATCCGTCGATGCGGAGCGCCACACGGTGCCTGCGGGTGCGATTCCGGAGGACGAGATGGGCCTCGACATCGGGCCGCGCACCGTGGAGCAATTCGCAGGGGTCATCGCCGAAGCGAAGACGATCCTGTGGAACGGACCGATGGGCGTGTTCGAGCTGGAGCCGTTCGCGGCCGGGACGCGCGGCGTCGCCAGCGCGATCGCGGGATCGAAGGCGTTCTCCGTGGCCGGTGGGGGCGACAGCCTCGCCGCCATCAAGAAGCTGGGCCTCGAGGAGGGTTTCGGCCACCTGTCGACCGGCGGGGGCGCCTCGCTCGAGTTCATCGAGGGGCGCAAGCTCCCCGGCGTGACAGTCCTGGAGGTGTGAGCCGATGGCCCGAAGACCGATCATCGCGGCGAACTGGAAGATGCACAAGACGCACCTGGAGGCCATCCAGGCCGTTCAGAAGCTGTCCTACCTGCTCGAGAAGGAGGACGCCGAGCGCGTGGAGGTCGTGATCTGCCCGGCCTTCACCGCACTGCGACCTCTCGAGACTCTGATCCAGAGCGATCGCCTGCCCTACGGGCTAGGTGCGCAGAACGTCCACTTCGAGGAGAAGGGGGCCTTCACGGGCGAGGTGTCCCCGCTCATGCTCAAGGCCCTGGGGTGCAGCTACGTCATCGTGGGCCACTCCGAGCGCCGTGAGCACTTCGGCGAGACCGACGAGACCGTGAACAAGAAGGTGGGAGCGGTCTTCGCTCATGAGATGACCCCGATCCTCTGCTGCGGCGAGACCCTCGAGGAGCGGGACGGCGGCCGCACCGAGGAGAAGGTCGTGGGTCAGGTGAAACGCGACCTCCAGGGCGTCGCCGCTGAGGACGCCGCTCGGATCGTCATCGCCTACGAGCCGATCTGGGCGATCGGGACCGGGAGGAACGCCGAGCCGGCCGACGGCGGACAGGTGATAGGGCTGATCAGGGAGACGCTGGCGTCGCTGTACTCGAAGGACCTGGCGGACGGCGTCCGCATCCAGTACGGCGGGAGCGTGAAGGCCGGCAACATCCGCGACTACATGGCGCACCCCGAGATCGACGGCGCCCTCGTCGGGGGCGCTAGCCTCGATCCGGAGGAGTTCGCGCTGATCGTGAAGTACCGGACCGAGGGAGCAGTTTCGTGAAGCGGCTGCTCTACGTCTGCCTGGACGGGCTCGGGGACGATCCGGTTCCGAGGCTCGGCGACCGGACACCGCTCGAGGCCGCGGACACGCCGTTCCTGGACTCCCTGGCGGACAAGGGGCGAACCGGAACGGTTGTCACGGTCGGGGAGGGGATCGCGCCGGAGTCGGACATCGCCGTGTTCGCGATCCTCGGGTACGACCCCCGAGGGGAGCATCCGGGGCGCGGGGTCGTCGAGGCCGTCGGATCGGGGATGGAGTTCCGCGACGGCGACCTTGCCTACCGCGTGAACTTCGCCACGGCCGACGGGCCGACGATCCTCGATCGGCGGGTGGGCCGCGATCTCACCTCGGAGGAGGCGCACGCGCTCGCGGAAGATGTAAACATGAAGCTGAAGCTGCCGGGGGCCACCTTCGAGCTCCTGGCGACGGTCGAGCACCGCGGCGCCCTGGTGATCCGCGCGGACGAAGGTGCGCTGTCGGCCGAGGTCACGAACACCGATCCCGCCTACCGCAAGGAGGGGTCCCTGGGCGTCGCTCTCGAGACGTTCGAGCCAAAGGTCGCGCGTTGCGAGCCGCTCGAGGACAGCGACGCGGCGCGGCGCGCGGCCGACCTCACGAACGCTTTCGTGGAGGATTCGGCGAAGGTCCTCGACGCGTCCGACGTCAACAAGAACCGGCGGCGCCAGGGCAAGCTCCCGGGAAACGTGATCCTCACTCGCGACGGCGGAGATCACCGGCCGCGGCTGCAGACCATCCAGGAACGGTTCGGTCTGTCGTGGGGCTGCTTCGTGGAGATGCCGGTTGAGCGGGGCATCTCGATGCTTCTCGGGATGGAGCCGGTCGCTGCGCCGCGCCTCGCCTCAGAGGGGGACTACGCGCGGTGGGCGGAGCTGGCCGCCGAGGCGCTCGAGAGCTTCGGCGCCCTGTACATCCACATCAAGGGTCCCGACGTACCCGCGCACGACGGGCGCGCCGAGGACAAGAGGGACATCATCGCGACGATCGACCGTGCCTTCTTCGGTGAGGTGCTGCCGCTGATAGACCTGAAGCGGACGGTCGTGGCGGTGACGGCCGACCACTCGACCTCGGGCGTCCGCAAGGCGCACACGGCCGAGCCGGTCCCGCTGCTCGTGTGCGGGGGAGGGGTACAAGCGGACGGCGTCACATCGTTCGGCGAGGGGGCGTGCGCGGGGGGATCCATCGGGCGCATCCGTGGAGTGGACATCCTTCCGCGTCTGATCCCGCTGGTAGAAGCCTGACGGAACGGGTTCCCGGCGAAGGCCGGGGCTATACTTCGGCGAGCGCTGCCGGCGGGCGCGCCTGCGAGGAGGAGGGCAGCACCGGGGTGGCACAGACGAGCGCCACGGATCAGGGCGTCGCCCCCGGGCCTCCCACGACGGATGAAGTCCCGCAGGAAGTCATCGGCCGCTCGCCGTGGGAGATATTCTGGGGACGGTTCCGGCAGGACAAGTTCGCGGTTGCCGGAGTCTTCTTCATAGTCTTCCTGATAGCTCTTGCGGTTGTTGCACCCCTCGTCTCGAAATACGTGGCCCACCACGGCCCGAACGACCTGTTCGTCTTCACGGTGCTCGACGAGTACGGTCTTCCCAGGGGGCCGAACGCGCATTTCTGGTTCGGTGCGGACACGACGGGCCGTGACCTGTTCGTCCAGGTGCTCTACGGGGCCCGGACGTCGCTGATCGTGGCCATCCTGGCGACCGGCATGGCCATGGTGATCGGTGTGGCGGTGGGCGTGGCCAGCGGTTTCTACAGGGGGAAGGTGGATACGTTCCTGTCGCGGATGACCGACGTCGTGCTTTCCCTTCCCGTCCTCCTGCTCTCGCTGGGCCTGATGTCCGCCTGCGGACTGCTGAGGGACGGGTGCCTCTTCGGAATCATCAAGCCGGGCCTGTTGCTCGTCAGCTTGGTGATCGGTCTGTTCTCCTGGCCCTACATATCGCGGGTGATCCGGGGCCAGGTCCTGTCGCTGAGAGAGAAGGAGTTCATCGAGGCCGCCCGCGCGATGGGCGCTAGCAACCGGACGATCATGTTGCGAGAGATCCTCCCGAACATCGTCGCTCCGATCATCGTCTACACGACGCTGATCATCCCGAACAACGTGCTCTTCGAGGCCACTCTCTCGTACCTCGGGATAGGGGTGCCGCGAACGACGCCTTCCTGGGGAACGCAGCTTTCGGACGCCAGCTCCGCGTTCACCTACGCGTGGTGGACCATGCTGTTCCCCGGGCTGTTCCTGTTCTGCACGACGCTGGCATTCAACTTGGTGGGCGACGGCCTCCGGGACGCGCTCGATCCCCGGGCGTCGGCGTACTCGTACAAGCAGAAGGAAACACGAAGGTCAAGGCGGAAGCAGGCCCGTCTCGCAAAGCGGCCGGTCCCGCAGGGAACGGAGTAGACGCGACGGGTCACCCTAGAAAGGGGGGTAAATGAGGCGATATCTGAAGGTGCTGGCCCTGGTAGCCATCTTGGCGGTGGCCGCCGCGGCCTGCGGGGAAGGCGAGGAAGGCGGGGAAGCCACGCCGTCCGGAGCGACGCCCCAGAAGGGCGGCACGCTCGTAATGGCCCAGTTGGGCGACGTCACAGCCGCCTTCGACCCGCAGAAGGAGTACTACCAGGTACCGTTCGCCTACTACCAGTGCTGTCTGCTGCGAACGCTGGTCGGCTACAACGGCCTGGACGCCCAGCACGACGGGAACGCGTTGTTCCCGGACCTTGCGTCCGAGATGCCGGAGATCTCGTCCGACGGGCTGACATGGACCTTCCACATGAAGGAAGGGCTTCACTACGCGCCCCCGCTCCAGGACGTTGAGATCACGGCTCCGGACGTCATCCGGGCCTTGATCCGCGAGGCCACGCCGAGCGTGGCAGCGGGGTACGGCTTCTACTACGGCGTGATCGAGGGGTTCGACGCCTACTCGGCAGGCGAAGCGGATACGATCACCGGGCTCTCGGCTCCCGACGACTACACGCTCGTGATCAAGCTGACGGAGCCGGCCGGGGACCTCGGATTCCGCTTGGCTCTGCCGGCGGCCGCCCCGATCCCGCCCAACCCGGCCAACCCCGACGCCGTGCTCGGGGTCGCCGACGGGCACGACGACGACTACGGGCGGTTCCTGGTGGCCTCCGGGCCGTACATGTTCGAGGGCTCCGACGACCTCGACTTCTCGCTGCCTGCCGGCAAGCAGAAGCCGATAGCCGGGTACGTGCCGAACAAGTCCTACTCCCTGGTTCGGAACCCGTCTTGGGACCCGGAGACGGACGATCTTCGGCCGGCATACGTCGACGCGATCCAGGTCTCGATCGGCGGTGAGGAGGCCGTGCTGGACCAGAAGGTCGAGACCGGTGACATAGACCTGGTCTTCGACACGTCGGCTCCAGAGCCCGAGTTCATCAAGAAGTTCCAGTCGACGCCGGAGCTGCAGGATCAGATCTTCGTCGATCCGGCTGAGGCCAACTACTACGCGATGATGAACCTGGGCGTTCCGCCCTTCGACGACATCCACGTCCGTAAGGCCGTCAACCTCGCCATCGACAAGGAAGGGTTCCGTCGCCTTGGCGGAGGCGCCGTGACTGCCGAGATCGCCGGCCACTTCGTCCCGGATGGGATGATCAACGACCTGTTGAAGGACTACGACCCCTACGCCACGCCGGACCACAAGGGTGCCGACACGCCTGAGGGATTGGAGCTGGCCAAGGGGGAGATGGCCCAGTCCAAGTACGACACCGACGCCGATGGCGTGTGCGACGATCCCGTGTGCAAGGACGTGCTGACGGTGGCGAACAACTCCGAGGGCGCTCAGGCGCAGGCCGCGTTGATCCGGCAGAACCTGGACAAGATCGGGATCACGCTCAACATCAAGTCGTTCACCCAGGCCGCCGCCTACGGGAAGGTCATGGACCCCAAGAACCACATCGCGTTCACCACGGGGTGGGGCGGCTGGATGAAGGACTACGCGGACCCCTACACGTTCATCTGGCCGCTCTTGTACGGGCCGAACATCCTCGACCAGTACAACACGAACTACATGATGATCGGCGCGACTCCCGAGCAGATGGAGAAGTACGGGTACGAGATCACCGAAGTGCCGAGCATGGACGCGCAGATCGAGGCGTGCTTCCCGCTCACGGGCGACGAGCGCGTCCAGTGCTGGTCGGACGCGGACGAGTACCTG
>JBFMCN010000019.1:0-4936 GCA_040754475.1 Actinomycetota bacterium
TCCGGGCAACCTCGGGCTGGTATCGATGCGTGAGCGAGCCGAGCTCGCCGGAGGCTGGTTCCGCATCACCAGCTCTCCCGGGGCCGGAACGACCCTGGAGTTCTGGATCCCCGAGCCCGAGGCGGCCCAGCCCACCCTTCCCGAAGACGCCGAGTAGGCGCTTGCTACACTTCCCCGCGGCTCGGCGAGCCCCTAGGTCCCATCGTCTAGTGGCCCAGGACACCACCCTCTCAAGGTGGAGACACGGGTTCAAATCCCGTTGGGACTACGCGAGGCCGCGCGCGGCGATCACCGTGTCACTCGGCCCCCGACGACTGTGCCTCAGGGGGGCGACGGACACCCCGTTCATCAGGTACCTTGTTCGACCGTGTCCACCCTCAGACAGGACCCCACCACCCGACAGTGGGCGATCCTCGCTCCGCCTCGGAGCGACCGGCCACACGGCCCTGTGATCGTGCCCCGGCCCAAGCTGCCTCGGCTCGACGCCCTCTGCCCGTTCTGCCCGGGAAACGAGGATCAGACCCCTCCCGAGATCTTTCGCGATCCGCCGGGCGAGGGCTGGCGAGTGCGAGTCGTGCCGAACATGTACCCGGCGCTGTCGGGCGACGGCTCGGTGACCCGCACCGGCGCACCTACGTTCCGGGAGATGCCCGGCGTTGGAGGCCACGAGGTCGTGATCGAATCCCCAGAGCACGACGCCCGGCTCGACACGATGCCACAGGAAGACGTTGCCCGCGTGGTCGAGGTGTGGCGCTCTCGGTGTCGCGACCTGCTCGCGGAGCCACACATCAGGGCCGTGGTCGTCTTCAAGAACTTCGGGACCCTAGCCGGCACATCGCTTGCCCACCCCCACTCGCAGGTCGTCGCGACACCGGTCTTCCTCCCCAGGCTCCTGCGCCGACTGGACGTCGCGTTGCGTTACTACGACGAGAACGGGACGTGCGTCTACGACGACGTCATCGCGGCCGAGCGGCGAGAGCAGATCCGGCTCGTCGGCGAGTGCGGCAAGTTCATCGCATTCGAGCCATTTGCCGCGGCGTCGGCGTTCGAGACCTGGATAGCGCCGTCGTTTCACCAGGCCTCCTTCCACGATCTTGCCGACGATGATGTCGACGACCTTGCCTGCATCCTTGCTCGAACGCTCGGCGCGATCCGCCACGCCTGCGACGATCCCGACTACAACCTCGTTCTCTACTCGGCGCCGACCGACGGTCACGAGCTGGCCTTCCACTGGCACATCAAGATAATCCCGAGGCTGTCGCTGCCCGCCGGCTTCGAGATCGGCTCGGCCATGGGTATCAACACGGTGCCGCCGGAGGATGCGGCCGACGCCCTCCGCCGTGCGCTGGAGACAAGCGGGACCTCCGCTCACTGATCGGGGGCCCGGGCCGACCGTCCAGTCCGAGCCGGACTACTGACCTGCCACCGCGCGCAGGCGGGTCATGGTGCGCTCCTTCCCCAAGAGCGCCAGCGACTCCGGCAGCGGTGGGGACACGTTCGAGGCGGTCACGGCCGCTCGAACCGGTTGCCATCCCTCTCTCCGATTCAAGCCGGCGGCCGTCGCGGCGACGTCCAGCGCCTCCGTGACGCCCGAGACCTCCCACGGGTCGACCGTCTCGAGCGCGTCGGCGACGCTCCTCAGATAGTCCGTACCGGCCTTCGCGATGAGCTCGGCCGCCCTCTCGTTCGGCTCGACGTCGTCGGTGAACAAGAACCGGAGGAGGCCGACCGACTCCCGCAGCGTGGTCATCCGCTCCTTCACGATCGGCATCGCCTCGCGAAGCGTCTTCGGCTCGGGGAGAAGCCCCTCCTCGCTGAAGAAGTGCATGCACCGCGCGGCCAGATCGTCGTCGTCCAGGCGCTGGATGTAGTGGTTGTTCATCCACTCGAGCTTCTTCTCGTCGAAGGCGGCCGGGTTGCTCGAAACCCTCGACAGGTCGAACGACTCGATCAGGTCCTCCTTGGACAGGAACGTCGTCTCGGCGTCCTTGGACCAACCGAGCAGAGCGAGGTAGTTCATCAGCGCCTCGGGCACTATCCCCCGCTCGCGGAAGGCCTCTACCGAGGTCGACCCGTGGCGCTTCGACAGCGGTTTGCCGTCCCGTCCGAGCACCTGCGGCACGTGTGCGTAGTGGGGAGGCGTGCCCCCGAGCGCTTCGATCACGGCGGCGTTGCGGGGCCCCGAGTCGAGCAGGTCGTCGCCGCGAACCACATGCGTGACCTCCATGAGCATGTCGTCGACCGCGACGGCGAGCAGGAACGTGGGCGAGCCGTCGGAACGAAGGATCACGAAATCCCTCAGCGACCCGGCGGCGAACCGCACCTCGCCCTTCACGAGATCGTCAAACACGATCTGGCGATCGGGCATCGCGAACCGCAACGCGAACGGGCGCCCCTCCCGCCCGAATGCGCTCTGCTCGGCCGCCGTGAGTCGACGGCAGCGGCCGTCGTAGCCGGACGGCACTCCCCGGGTGAGGGCGGCCGCGCGCTGCGCCTCGAGCTCCTCCGGCGTGCAATAGCAGCGGTACGCGTCGCCCCGCTCGACGAGGCGCTCGGCCTGCTCGTGATAGACCGCCGTCCTTTGTGACTGCCGGTAGGGAGCATGTGGGCCGCCGACGTCGGGGCCCTCGTCCCACTCGATCCCAAGCCAGTGCAGCGACTCCATGACGCCGTGGACGGCCTGCTCGGTGACGCGGCTCGCGTCCGTGTCCTCGACGCGAAGGATGAACTCGCCGCCGTGGTGGCGGGCGAACGCCCAGCTGAACAGGCCCGTCCGTACGTTGCCGACGTGGAGCGAGCCCGAGGGGGCCGGGGCGAACCGGGTCCGAACGCTCATCCGTACACCACCGGGTTGGCGAGGACGCCGATGCCCTCGACCTCGACCTCGACCCGATCCCCGGGCGCGAGCGGCCCGATCCCCTCGGGCGTTCCGGTCATGAGGACGTCACCCGGCAGGAGCGTCATGAACGTCGTCACGAACTCGACGAGCGTGGCCACGCCGACGGCCATCTCCGACGTGCGCGCGTTCTGCTTGGTCTCGCCGTTCACGCGGGTCTCGATCCGGACGTCATTCGGGTCGAGGTCGGTCTCGATCCACGGGCCAAGGGGGCACGCCCCGTCGAACCCCTTCGCCCGCGTCCACTGCTCGTCCTTCTCCTGGAGGTCGCGGAGCGTGACGTCGTTGCCGCACGTGTAGCCGAGAATCCAGCGGTAGGCATGCTCGGCCTTGACATTTCGGGCGACGCGGCCGATCACGACGGCGAGCTCCCCCTCGTAGTCGACCCGTCGGCTCATCGGGGGGAGCGGGATAGGGTCGCCGGGCCCGGACACCGACGTCGAGGGTTTGAGGAACAGTAGTGGCTCCTCCGGCACCCCGTTGCCCAGCTCCGTCGCGTGGGCCGGGTAGTTCCTCCCCACTCCGACGACCTTCGAGGGAAGGACCGGGGCAAGGAGGCGGACTTCGTCGAGCGGAACCTCCTCGCCGGTCGGGAGCGGGTTCTCGAAGAACGTCCCCGCCAGGACCCGGATGCGTTCGGATCCGGGCTCGACGGCACCCGTCGCGATGCGATCGCCGTGGCGGAAACGGACGAGCCTCACCTCAGGCGGCGCTGAGCTCGCGGATCTCGGTCTCGAACGCCTCCTGCTCGCGCCTGTGCCGCGCGACCTGCAGGCACGCGAACCCAGCAGCAAGCCCGAACAGCAGCACCAGGACGATCGCCAGAGCCTTCCTCATGGCCTCCCCCTTCGTCGCCTGGACGTCACCTTACCGTGGCCGGCGCCGGCTCACATCGTTGGGCGGCGTCGGCTCACGCCAAGGGCGTCCGAGGTCTCCGGGGCCAGCCGATCAGCCCTCCGCAAGGATCGCGTACAGCTTCTTCCGCGCCTCGGAGAGGATCTCGGTTGCCCTCGCGTGCTGGTCGGCCGACCCGGTCCGGGCCACCTGCACGGCCGCGGCACCGAGCTGGAAGATCGACTCGCGGAGCTTGGGGAACCCCTCGGTCCCCTCCTCGCCGAAGTCCCAGGGGGCGGCCCCTCCGCGCTCCTTCCGCTCCTCGAGCTCCGCCCGTCCGGCGTCGGTGATCGAGTACACGCGCTTGCCGTCCTGCTCGTTGCTGGTGACCAGTCCCTCGTCCTCGAGCATCTGGAGCGTCGGGTAGATCGAGCCGGGACTCGGTCGCCACATCCCGCCGCTCCGCTCCTCGAGCTCGCGGATCAGGTCGTAGCCGTGCATCGGCCGGTCGCCGAGCAGTGAGAGCAACGCGGTGCGAACGTCGCCTCGCCGCGCCCGCCGGCCACCCCAGGGCGGCATGCCGAAGAAGCCAGGTGCCCACCTACCATGACGGCCCCCGAACGGGCCGAAGGGGTCGTGGTGATGAGGCTGCTTGGTGCGCGGAGAGGAGTCACCGCCATATCGGCCGCTGCGCTTCCAGTCCCTCTCGTACATCGCCCTTCCTCCTTTGGATCCGATGTCCTGTTGGGTCTCCCGTCCCGATGTCTCGGAAACGTATCGCGATATATCGTAACACATCGTATGAGAACCTTGCCTTCAGCCGGGCCGATGGCTCACACAGCGGCGGGAGGCGGCACTGGCGCTGCTAGAATCGCCTTTCGGGCGCGAGCGCGCCCCTCGTGGTGGCCGTAGCTCAACTGGTTAGAGCACCAGGTTGTGGTCCTGGGGGTTGGGGGTTCAAGTCCCCTCGGTCACCCCAAACCGCCGAGGTTCGCCGTTGGTATAGTCGCTCGGGCCTCTAGCTCAACTGGTCAGAGCATCGGACTCTTAATCCGCAGGTTCCGGGTTCGAGTCCCGGGGGGCCCACCAAGAAGCTGTCTGGTTCCGCCAAGAGACAGCGCGAAAGTTCGCCTGCCCTACCGGGTCCCCGCCTTCGCCAGCTTGGCTCGGTCGCGGATCTCGAAATCGATGGCCTTCAGCGTGAAC
>JBFMCN010000020.1:0-11219 GCA_040754475.1 Actinomycetota bacterium
CTGGAGCCGGATGTCGAAGGGGCGGTCGTGGGCCGCGCACTGTACGAAGGGCTCGACCTCCGCGCTGCGCTTGCGGCCGTAGCCGCCGGGGCTCACCGGTAGACTTGGCGGACCATGGGGTTCCTTTCCGACGTGATCGAAGGCGTCCGCCGGGACCTCGAGCGCGCTCCCCTGGATGAGAGCGCGCTGATGGCTCGTGTGGAAGGCCTGGCGCCGCCGCACCCCTTTGCCGACGCCCTCAGGGCGGCAGAGCCGCCGGCGGTCGTCGCGGAGGTGAAGCGGTCCTCCCCATCGGCCGGAAGGATCGCCGACGCGGATCCGGCGGCCCGGTCCCGCGCGTACGAAGCCGCGGGCGCCGCGGCTGTCTCGGTCCTCACTGAGGAGCGGCATTTCGATGGCTCGCTCTCGGACCTGAGGGCCGTACGTGCCGCCACGAGCCTGCCGGTGCTCCGCAAGGACTTCCTCGTCCACCCTGCCCAACTGATCGAGGCCCGGGCGGCGGGCGCCGACGCCGTGCTGCTGATCGCGGCGGCGTTGCCCATGTCGGAGATCGAGGCGATGCTCGAAACGGCCGGCGTCCTCGGCCTTGGGGCCCTGGTTGAAACCCACTCGGAGGGTGATCTGGAAACGGCCCTCGCAACAGGCGCGGAGGTCATCGGCGTGAACGCGAGAGACCTGGAGACGCTGGAGGTGGACGTCGAGCGAGCTCTCGCTTTCCTGCGCAGGGTGCCGGCCGATCGCGTGGCAGTCCTGGAGAGCGGGATCTCCACAAGGGCGCAGGTCGAGCAAGCGCTCGAGGCGGGCGCCTCGGCGGTCTTGGTCGGCGAAGCGCTGATGCGGGCAGGCGATCCCGGCGCCAAGCTCCGCGAGCTGAGGGGTGCGTCGTGAGCGCGACGTCCACTGCCACAGTAGCCGGTAGGTTCGGGCCGTTCGGTGGGCGCTACGTCCCCGAGGTGCTGATCCCGGCCCTGGACGAGCTCGCCGGGGCGTGGTCCGTCCTGCGGGACGATCCGTCGTTCCGGGGGGAGCTCGACGGGCTGCTGCGCGACTACGTCGGGCGGCCGTCGGCGCTCACCTACGCGCCCCGGCTCTCAGAGCAGACGGGCTATCGCATCTATCTGAAGCGCGAGGACCTGAACCACACAGGCGCCCACAAGATCAACAACACGATCGGTCAGGTGCTGCTCGCCCGACGACTCGGGAAGCGACGGATCATCGCCGAGACAGGCGCCGGACAACATGGAGTCGCCACGGCTACGGCGTGCGCGCTGTTCGGCCTGCCCTGCGTCGTGTACATGGGCGAGGAAGACACGATCCGACAGGCCGTCAATGTGTCGCGGATGGAGCTCCTGGGCGCCGAAGTCGTGTCGGTCACGGCCGGGTCGCGGACGCTGAAGGAGGCCATCAACGAGGCATTGCGCGACTGGGCCGCGAGCGTCCGCGACACGCACTACGTGCTCGGATCGGTCGTCGGGCCACACCCGTTCCCCTCGCTGGTTCGCGATCTCCAGCGTGTGATCGGGGACGAGGCGCGCGCGCAATTCCGGGAGTGCGAGGGGCGAGATCCGGACGCCGTGCTGGCCTGCGTCGGTGGAGGGAGCAACTCGATCGGAATGTTCACGCCGTTCGTCGGCGTGCCGGGCATCCGCCTCGTCGGTGTGGAGGCCGGCGGGCGCGGCGACCAGCTCGGTGAGCACTGCCGGTCGCTCACGAAAGGCGGGCCCGGAGTGCTGCACGGCGCCTTGTCCTATCTGCTGCAGGACGGCGAGGGGCAGGTGGCGTCGACGCACTCGATCTCGGCCGGCCTCGACTACCCGGGGGTGGGGCCCGAGCACGCGTACCTGAAGGATCGGGGTCTCGCCGAATACGTGGCGGCAACCGACGGCGAGGCGCTCGAGGGGTTCCAGGCGCTGTCGAAGCTCGAAGGAATCCTCCCCGCGCTCGAGCCGGCCCACGCGATCGGGTGGCTCCTCCGGCGGCTGCTGCCGGAGGGGTCGTCTGTGCTGGTCTGCTTGTCCGGCCGCGGCGACAAGGACCTCGACACCGTGCGGACTGCCCTCGGGAAGGTCGGCGGTGGTTGACCTCGAGGCGGCCCTTCGCGAGCGGATCGCCTCGGGAGGTCGCGCATTCGTCCCCTACGTGACCGGAGGGTCGCCCGGCGTCGACCCCGATCTGCTTCGGGGCCTCGAGGAGGCCGGGGCGGACGCGATCGAAGTCGGGATCCCCTTCTCCGATCCCGTGATGGACGGCGGCGTGATCCAGGAGGCATCACGCCTGGCGCTCGAGGCTGGTACCCGTCCGAGTGACATCCTCGCCTTGGTGAAGGAGGCGGCGCTGCAGACCCCGGTGGTCGTCATGACCTACCTCAACCCGATCCTCCGTCGCGGCCAGTTGGAGTTCCTGGCCGAGGCGGCCGCGGCCGGTGTGAGCGGCGCGATCGTCCCGGACCTGCCCGTGGACGAGGCCGGGGAGTGGGTCTCCCTGTGCGCGCGGGAGCACGTGGCCCCGGTCTTCCTCGCCGCGCCCTGCTCGACTCTCGATCGGCTACGAGCCATCTCAGACGTCTCTCGGGGGTTCGTCTACTGCGTCTCCACGTATGGCGTGACCGGCGAGCGCGACCACCTGGCGCGTACCGCCGAGGAGGTCGTCGTGGCGCTCCGGCCGCTGACGGACCGGCCGCTCCTGGTCGGTGTCGGCATCGCCTTGCCGGAGCAGGCCGCGGAAGCCTGCAGGTTCGCAGACGGCGCGATCGTGGGGAGCGCGATCGTCCGCCGCCTGGTCGACGGAGACCGGGAAGGAGCCCTCGAGCTCGCACGAGCGTTCAGGCGAGCACTGCCGAGAGGCTGACTTCTCCGGTCGCCGCAGTCCCGGCGCGTTCTCGGGTTCGTAGTGGGGGTAAGGGCTTGGCTGCCCCTTCCCAACCACGGGCTGACGTGGTACCAAACCACCCAAACCAACGGTCCAGAAGGGGGGTACGGCTGGGAGGGCTGGAGAAACAGCGGTCATGGAGATGCACGAACGGCCCCGGGCAGGGGCCGCCGGCAGGTGCAAGGGGGGAGAGATGAAGAAGCATCGGTGGCTTTTTACCGTTGCGTTGCTCAGCGGCTTGATGCTTGTAGCGGCCGCGTGCGAGGAGGAGGAGGGCGGGGAGCCCACCGAGCGTGTGGCGGTGACGGTCTACTTCCAGGGCGCTTTGACGGGGGACTACAACTACCTCGTGACGCCCAGCTTCCAGGCCGCCCAGCTCCGTTTCAAAGAGCTGAACGCCGAGGAGGGTTACCCGGCGACGGTCACCTTGATCGGACAGGATACGCAGGGGGACCCCGCGAACGCGCCGCCTGTTGTTGAGGAGGTCGTAGGTGATCCCAACACGGTTGCCCTGATCGGCCCCGCGTTCTCGGGCGAGTCCGAGGCGTCGGGCGACACCTACAACGAGGAAGGCATCCCGTTCGTCACACCATCGGCGACGAACCCGGGGCTGGCCGAGAAGGGGTGGAGCTACTGGTATCGCGGCGTGGCCAACGACTCCGGCCAAGGTTCGCTGGCGGGCCAGTACATCGCCGACGTGCTAGGGGCGACGAAGATCTTCGTCACGCACGACAAGGGCACCTACGGACAGGGGCTGGCCGAGATCGTTCGCGACACGGTCGCAGACAAGGGCGTCGAGGTCGTCGCCTTCGAGGGCATCGAGTCGGGCTCGGAGGACTTCTCGTCGCTGGTGACCAAGGTCGAGGCCTCGGGAGCCGACTTCCTCTTCTTCGGCGGCTACGACGCCGACTTCGGGAAGATCGTCAAGCAAGCGCGTGATGCGGGCGTCGACATCGGGTTGATGTCGGCCGACGGTTCGACCTCGAGCACCTTCCTCGAGCTCGCGGGCGACGCGGCCACGGGAGTGAACCTCATCTGCCCGTGCAACATCAGCGGCGAATTCACGGACAAGTACAACGCCGAGTACGGAGGCGAGGCCTCGGCGGTGCCGGTCTACGCTGCCGAGGGCTACGACGCTGCAAGCTTGGTCGGTGAGGGCATCCGGTCCGCGATCGAGGGCGGCGCCGCCACCCCGGAGGAGATCCGCGCTGGCATCAAGGCCTACTTGGACGGTCTGACGATCGACAACCCGTTCCAGGGGGTCGGCAAGCAGATCGCCTTCGATCCCGAGACCCACGAGCTCGTGGCTGCCGATCAGGCCTTGCTGTACTACTTCTACAAGGTCGAGGACGGCGTGATCGAGTCCCTCGGGACCGCGGCGGACGTGCTCGGAGGGTAGGCTTCGGAACGGTAACGGAGGGGACGGCAGCTTGCCGTCCCCTCCGATCGTGGCTCGGGGGTAGTCCGTGGAGTGCTTCGCCAACATAGTCGACCAGTTCTGGGGTCAGCTACGCAACGGGCTCACTCTGGGGTCGATCTACGCCATGATCGCCCTCGGCTACACCCTTGTGTACGGGGTGCTGCAGCTGATCAACTTCGCTCACTCCGAAGTGTTCATGGTCTCGACCGTCGTGACGCTGTTCGCATTCCGGAACTGGTTCGGCGTGACGCACCCACTGTCCGGTGTGGCCCTCGTCACGGTCCTGCTCGTCGCTCTGGTCGCCGCCATGCTTGCATCGGCGGTCACGGCCGTGATCGTCGAGCGACTCGCCTACCGGCCGCTCCGAAAGCATGGGGCGCCTAGGCTCTCGTTCCTGATCAGCGCGATCGGCGCTTCCCTTGCGATCCAGTACCTGTTCGTCCTGATGGACGGGAACCACAGGCTCTTCTTCTTGCCGCTGCCGAACGTGCTCGGACCCACACCGCAGTCGGTCCCCGAGGTCATGAGCCGCGAGCCCGTCTTCAATCTGTTCGGCGCGGGCTTCAGCCGGCAGCGCATCCTTGTCATCGTCGTCGCCGTCGTGATGCTGGTCATCCTCGACATGTTCGTCCACCGAACGCGACTCGGGCGGGGGATCCGCGCCGTCGCTCAGGACGCCGAGACGGCCGCCATGATGGGCGTCAACATCGACCGAGTTGTCGTGACCACATTCTTCATCGGAGGGCTGATGGCAGGTGCCGCGGGGCTGCTGTTCGCGGTCAACTTCGGCATCGCCCGCTGGAACATCGGCTTCGTCCCGGGCATCAAGGCCTTCACAGCAGCGGTCCTCGGGGGCATCGGCAATATCCGGGGCGCGATGCTGGGAGGCCTGCTCCTCGGGATGGTGGAGGCCTTTGGGGCTGCCTGCACGGCGCCGCACTGGACGAGCGTCATCACCTTCCTCGTCCTGGTGGGTGTGCTGATGTTCCGGCCCACCGGACTCCTGGGAGAACGGGTAGCGATGTGACGTGACCCCCGCCGTGAGATCTCTTGTCGACCGCGCCACCGCGCCCCTCAGGAAGGCGCTTGGCGTTCCGAGAAGGGCGAGCAGAGCCCTGAGCACCCGGGCGGCTCGGCACCGGCGTTGGGTGTATCCGGTGATCGTCGCGGCCGCGATCGGGTTGGCGGCGATCCTGCCCTTCCTTCAAGACTGGTTCGCGATTCCGCTGTGGCTCCAGCGCGCGACGACCGGCTCGGCGCTCTCGCGTGTTGCGCTGTTCACGCTGTTCGCGCTGGGCCTGAACGTCGTCGTCGGGTTCGCGGGCCTGCTGGACCTCGGCTACGTGGCCTTCTGGGCCCTCGGCTCCTACACGGCGGCGATCCTCAGCGGCGCGGCAAGCTACACCCAGGGCCTGCGCGCAGGGACCGTCACTCTTGTCGACAAGCCGCAGTGGGCGATGTGGATGTGGCTGATCCTGCTGGCCGCTCTGGTCGTCGCAGTGGCTTCGGGGATCGTGCTCGGGTCGCCCACCCTGCGCTTGCGAGGCGACTACCTGGCGATCGTGACACTCGGGTTTGGAGAGATCGTCCGCATCACCGCGAACAACCTCGACTCGATCACGGTGGGCCCTCGGGGAATCTCCTCGATACCGCACCCGGCGATCAAGGTCGGGGGCCTCGACATCGAGTGGGGAACGCTCGTCGACCGCAAGTACTACTGGCTGCTGTTGGTGTTCGTCGTCGTCTGGATCGTGGCCATCCGCCTGCTGGACAACTCCCGGATCGGCCGGGCTTGGGTGGCGATCCGGGAGGACGAGGTGGCGGCGGCGTCGATGGGGGTCCCGGTGGTCCGCATGAAGCTCACGGCGTTCGCCATCGGGGCCTGCACCGCCGGCGTGGGCGGCGTCGTCTACGCGCAGCAGGTGAACTTCATCAATCCGCCCACCTTCGGCATCCTCCAGTCGATCCTCATCCTGTGCATGGTCGTGATCGGCGGCATGGGGTCGATCGGGGGAGCGATCCTGGGCGCCGCCACCGTGGTCCTGCTTCCGGAGATCTTCCGCGGTTTCGAGGAATACAGGATGTTCGTGTTCGGCATAGCACTCGTCGCGGTCATGGTGTTCCGGCCCCAGGGGCTGCTCCCGTCGAGGCGCCGTCGAGCGGAGCTTCGCGGATTCATGCCCGAGGACCACTTTCCCGACGTCGGCGGGGAGCCGGCCTCCGAAGGAGCGCTGCCGTGACCGCCATCCTCGAGGCAGACAAGGTGTCGAAGTCCTTTGGTGGCCTTTCGGCGCTCCGGGATCTTGACCTGTCCGTCGATGTGGGGGAGATCGTCGGTCTCATAGGGCCGAACGGCGCTGGGAAGACGACCTTCTTCAACCTCGCGACAGGTATCTATCCGCCGACGGGTGGCGCGATCGCCTTCGAGGGCGACGACATCCTCCACGCGGCGCGGCCCGGGCTCGGGCGCCGGCGGCGCAAACCCCACGAGATCACTCAGCGCGGGATCGGCCGCACGTTCCAGAACATCCGTCTGTTCCCCGCCATGACGGCTCTGGAGAACGTCATCGTGGGAACGGACGCTCACCACCGGCAGGGAGTCTTCGATGCGATCCTGCGAACCCGCCGGCAGCGGCGCGAGGACAGACAGGGTCAGGCCGACGCGGAGCGCCTGCTCGAGTTCGTGGGCATCTATCACTACGCGAACGAGCTCGCGGGCAACCTCTCCTACGGAGACCAGCGGCGGGTCGAGATCGCCAGGGCCCTGGCGACCGAGCCGAAGCTCCTGCTCTTGGACGAACCCGCCGCGGGAATGAACCCCACCGAGAAGGCGCAGCTCATGGCCCTCATCGCTCGGATCCGAGGGCAGGGTGTCACCATCCTCGTCATAGAGCACGACATGCGCGTGGTGATGGGCATCTCCGACCGTGTGGCGGTGCTCGACTATGGGGAGAAGATCGCCGAAGGGTCGCCCGCGGCGATCCAGCGGGACCCCCGTGTGATCGAGGCCTATCTTGGACGGCAATCCACTGGTGAGGAGGAAGCCGGTGGGTGACGTGCTTCTTGAGCTGGAGGGTGTTCGCGTCCGCTACGGAGGCATCGAAGCGGTGAAGGGTATCTCCCTTCGCGTCGACGAAGGCGAGCTGGTCACGCTCATCGGCGGGAACGGCGCAGGAAAGACGACCACGCTCAGCGCGATCTCGGGCCTCCGGCGCCTCGCTGCCGGGACCGTCTCGTTCGGCGGACGGCGGATCGACCGGCTGGCGCCCCACAAGATCGTCGAGCTCGGTGTCTGCCAGGCTCCCGAGGGCCGTCGGATCTTCCCGCGCATGAGCGTACGGGAGAACCTGGAAATGGGTGCATACGGTCGGCGGGATCGTCGGCGGCTCGATGAGGACTTCGACCGCGTGTTCGGCCTGTTCCCCCCGCTCCGCGAGCGGATTGGCCAGCCCGGAGGGACGCTCTCGGGCGGCGAGCAGCAGATGCTCGCGATCGGGCGCGCGCTTATGTCCGCGCCGAGGCTGTTGATGCTCGACGAGCCCTCCATGGGTCTGGCCCCGCTGCTCGTGGAGCGCATCTTCGGCCTGCTGCGAGAGATCCACGATCAGGGCACGACGGTCCTGCTGGTGGAGCAGAACGCCCATATGGCGCTCCAGCTCGCCGACCGTGGGTACGTGATCGAGTCGGGCAACATCGTGCTCGAGGACACAGCGCCGAACCTCCTCGGAAACGACCAGGTGCGCAAGGCGTACCTGGGGGAGGAATGAGCCACGCGACTCGAAGGTGCCGGGAGAGGTGTCTGGTTTCACGACATAGTTCCGGCCTGTCTCGGGACATCGTGCCTACCTCAGGCAGAAGGGGTGGGCGATGTCGCTTGCGAGGCTCGTGGTCACGGCGGTCAGGATCGAGGGACGGTCGAAGGCGGACGTGTCCCGCGATTACGGGGTCTCGCCACGGTGGGTCTACGAGCTGGTCAAACGCTTCGATGCTGAGGGGGAGGCCGGGCTTGAGTCTCGGTCCCGCCGCCCTCGGGCAAGCCCGAACCGGACCTCGGGGGCGATGGAGGAGGAGATCGTCTGCCTCCGCAAGGAGCTCTCGGACCAGGGTCTGGATGCCGGCGCCCACACGATCGCATTCCACCTTGACCGCCGCCACCCGGGCGGCTTGGTCCCTTCGGTGGCGACGATCTGGCGGATCCTTCACCGTCGGGGCTTCGTAACCCCCCAGCCCCAGAAGCGTCCCAGGAGCTCCTTCATACGCTTTGAGGCCGAGATGCCGAACGAACGCTGGCAGGCCGACATCACGCACTGGAGGCTTGCCTCAGGGGGTGAGGTCGAGATCTTGAACGTGATCGACGACCATTCCCGGTTGCTCGTGGGATCGCTCGCCAGGTGGGTGTTCAAGGCCGCGGACGTCGTGGCCGCCTTCCACGAAGCCGCTGCAGCCCATGGCCTCCCGGCGTCGCTGCTGACCGACATTCAAGCTGGGTGGTGCCCTTCGGATGCTTGGTTCGACCGGTCGGCGGGACAAGCATCGGGGGGACCGGCGCCCGCCCATCGTCGTTGAGTCACCGACCGGAGCGCAGTCGCGACTCCTTGCCTGTTGATCACGGGGTGGGCGGGACCGTCGCCGGGGAGGTGGGGCGTCCTGTTGGGAACCCGGTGACCGGGCGGCGGCGAAGGCCGCGGAGCTCGGATCCCTGTTAGCGAATGTCCGGTACGACTCCTCCTCGAGCGGCTGGCGCCGGCGGCGTTGTCCGCCGATCGAAGGGAGGGGTTCATGCAGCTGCGGCTCGGGATCGACATCGCGTGTCGGGCGCCCCATCAGGCGAGCCTGGCCGACGAGAGTGGACGGTTCGTGTTTGCCGGGTACCGGTTCCGCACCCACGTCAGCGAGCTTGAGGAGCTCTGGTCGATGCTGCCCGAAGGAACTGAGGCCGCCGACGTGATGGTGGTCATGGAGCCGACCCGCAACGCGTGGGTGGCGCTCGCGGCATGGTTCCGCCGTCGCGGGGCCCGGGTGGTCCTGGTCCCGCCCGAGCAGTCCGCGGATCTGCGCGCCTACTTCAGCAAGCACACCAAGACCGATCGGGTGGACTCGAGGCTCCTTGCTCGGATCCCTCTGCTTCATCCAGAAGGTCTGCACGAGGAGCACGGTCTCGGTCCCGGCGATCCCCTGCGGCGAGCGACCAGGATCCGCCAGAGCCTCGTCAAGCGCCGCTCGAAGAACCTTTCCCGACTCGACGCCCTGCTCGAGATCCTCGGACCCGGCTGGCTCGTGGCCCTTGGCTCGGACCTTGCCAACAAGACTCCGCTTCGGTTCCTGGCTGCTGGGTACGCCTGCCCTCACACCGTTCGCCGACTCGGAAGGGCGAGGCTCGCCCGATTCATCTACCGGCATTCCCGCGGAGCCTGGGGCGAGGACAAGGCGAACGAGCTCCTGGATGCAGCCGAGCAGACCCTTGCGCTCTGGGCTGAGGAGCTGGACTTCGGTGAGCTTGCCGAGGACATCGCCGTGGAGGCACGGCTCGCCCTGTCGCTCACCGAGGAGATCGCCGCGCTGGATGAGCGGATCGCCGTCCAGTTCCACGCCGCCGACCCCCAAGGCATCCTCGTCTCGGTGCCCGGTGTTGGCGCGATCACCGGCGCGCAGATCCTCGGGCGTCTCGGAGATCCGGCACGGTTCCGCTCCCTGGCGGGGGTGCGCTCGTTTAGCGGGCTCGTCCCCTCGTTGGAGGCCTCCGGTCTCATGGGTCAGCACGGAGGGCCGACCAAGCGGGGCGATGCCTGCTTGCGGGAGGCGGTCTTCATGGCCGCCGACCACGCGAGGCGGATCGATCCCACCCTTGCGGCCCGATACCACCGGCTCATGGTCTCCTGCGGCAAGCATCACAACTCGGCTCTTTGTCACGTGGCCTCCACGCTGCTCACCCGGATCGTGGCGTGCTGGCGACGAGGGCGGCCCTACGTCCTGCGCGACGTCGACGGACGTGCGGTGAGCCTCGGCGAGGCCAGGCGCATCGTCGCGGAGCGCTACACGGTCCCCTCCGAGCTCCGACGCGCTCGGCTCACGACACCCGCCGGGCGTCAACGACGGACGGGCCGCCGAAGCCAGGAGTCGCAGAGCGCTCCGTCGGCAGGCCCGTCCAGGAGACACGCTACGGTCGCCGCAGGGGCTTGACACCGGTTAGGAACTCAACGGCAAGTGCTTCACAGGCAGGTTCGGTCCACAGCCGGCCGAGGTGCTGTTCGACCGGATCTTGCGGGAGAACGGGATCAGCCACCGCCACACCGGCGTGCGTTCCCCCACCACGACCGGCAAGATCGAGCGGTTTCATCAGAGCCTCCGGAAAGAGTTCCTAGACGGGCGGACGTTCGCCTCAGCCGAACAGGCCCAGGCCGAGCTCGATTCCTGGGTGGCTGACTACAACACCAACCGACCGCACCAGGCCCTTGAGATGGCCACGCCTGCTTCGCGGTTTTGCCTTGCCGCCCTTTCTAAGGACGCCTCCTCGGTCCCGGTCGATACCGCTGAGGAGCACTCCGGGCAGTGGGTCCTTCGTCGGGTCGCCTCAAACGGCGTCGTCTCGGTCGATGGCCAGATGTTCTCGGTCGGCAACGCCTACCAGGCCGAGCTAGTTGATGTCTTCGTCGACGACACGACGATCCAGGTCTGGAGCAAGAACCACCTCATCAAGACCGTCGCAAGGCTGAGGAGCGGGCCGGTTCGCAAGGTCAGAGCCGACGGTCTGCACGTCAAGCATCAGCCGGATACGAAGCGTCAAGCATCAGCTGGAACTTGACAGGGCCCACCAAGAAGCTGTCTGGTTCCGCCAAGAGACAGCGCGAAAGTTCGCCTGCCCTACCGGGTCCCCGCCTTCGCCAGCTTGGCTCGGTCGCGGATCTCGAAATCGATGGCCTTCAGCGTGAAC
>JBFMCN010000021.1:0-6731 GCA_040754475.1 Actinomycetota bacterium
TCTCTGGCGCGCGCAGCTCTCGCTGCGACTCGGCAGATGGGCGATCGGGGAGGACCTGCGCGGGTGGCTCGAGGACGGGCTCATGGCGCTCTTCTTCCTCGTCGCCGGGCTCGAGATCAAGCGCGAGTTCCTGACGGGGGAGCTTCGGGACCGCCGGGCCGCCGTGCTGCCGGTCGTCGCTGCGCTCGGCGGCATGCTTGTGCCGGCTCTCCTCTACCTCGCTTTCACCGTTGGATCGCCGGCGTCCGGAGGGTGGGGGATGGCGATGCCGACCGACCTCGTGTTCGCGCTCGGCGTGTTCGCGCTCGCCGGAGGAGCCCCAGCCGGACTGAAGGCGTTCTTGCTGGCGCTCGCCATCGTCGACGATCTCGGGAGCCTGATCGCTATCGCGCTCTTCTACTCGAAGGACGTTGACTGGGGACTCCTCGGGATCGTAGTCAGTCTGTGCGCGATCATCGTTGTGCTGCAGCAGATTCAAGTTCGGGCTGCGATCGTCTACGTAGTGCTCGGCGTGGGCGTGTGGCTCGCATTTCACGCCGCAGGTGTTTCGGGGACCGTGGCCGGCGTAACCGTCGGGCTCCTTACACCGGCAGTGCCCTTCCAGCGACCGAAGGCTGTGAGCGAGGAGGCTCACCGGGTGGCGGACGAGACCGTCGACGACCCCTTCCCGCCCGACGCCGACGCGGGGCAGTGGCTCTACCTCGCTCAGCTCTCGCGGGAGACGGTGTCACCGCTGGCGCGGATCGAAGCCCTTCTGTTGCCTTGGGCCAGCTACCTCGTCGTGCCGCTCTTCGCGCTCGCAAGCGCCGGTGTCGCGCTGTCCGGCCACGCGCTTGTCGGGGCCAGCACAAGCCGAGTGGCGATCGGGATCCTCGTTGCGCGAGTGGTCGGGAAGACGGTGGGCATCCCCCTCGCATGCCTGCTCGCGGTTCGGCTTGGGATCGCCCACCTGCCGGCCGGAGCCACCTGGGGACACATCGTCGGCATCGCGGCAGCGGCTGGGATTCCCTTCACGGTGGCGCTGCTGGTCGCCGAGCTCGGGTTGCCGGAGGGAGCGGTGCTTGACACCGCCAAGATAGGCATCGTTGCGACCGCGCTGGTCGCCGGCATACTCGGGTTCGTGGTCCTGCGGCTGGCTGGGAAGGAAACGCAGTGACCTACTCGCGCAGTCCTGGTACGAGCACAGCGGCTCCTGCGACCGATAGGGCTGCCGCGTAGGCGAAGCCCCACGCGGGTGCTGTCACGGTCCACAGGGCGCCGACGACGACGCTCGAGACCAGGTCGCCGATACCGTCCACGAGCCCGATCAAGCCGAACCCCCTTCCCCGGAGCGTCGCCGGAAGGAGCTCGGCGGCGTGGCTCCCCTGTGCCGTCTCGACGAGTGCCTTCGATGCGCCGACCGCCACGAAGAGCACTGCCAAGAGCGGGATGCTCGCGGGTGAGAAGGCGAAGGAGATGCACGCGGCCGCGAACAGCCCGACGCCGAAGATGAGGACCAACCGGCGACCTATCCTGTCTGCGAGAGCCCCGGCGGGATAGGCAGCCACGGCGTTCGCAGCGTTGTGGGCCGTGTAGAGCAGGACGGCGATCGCGGCAGCCGCGACGTTGCTGCGCTCGCCGGACGAGAGGATCTGCGTGGCGCGCAGGATCAGCAGGGTTGCCGAGAAGTTGCCGAGGCCGTAGAGGCCGACCCCGGCCAGGAGCGAGCGGAAACGCCCCGGCGCCGTGGCCAGCGCACGGACGCTGAGCCCGACGTGGTGGGCGGCGGCTCGAATCCGCGGCATCTCCTGGGCGAGTAGCAACACGGAGAGCGCGGCTCCGAGCGCGGGGATGAAGCTGATCCAGAAGAGGTTCCGGTAACCGATCGTTGCGAGCAACGCCGCGGTGATCAGCGGGCCGATGATCGCGCCGAGCGAGTCCCCCGCCCGCTCGACTCCGAACGCGCGGCCCAGGTAGTCGGGCGGAACTGCGTCGGCGAGCAGTGCCTCGCGCGCCGGTGTTCGGAAGCCTCGCGCGGCCCAGGCAACCGCCCGTCCTGCCGCCACGGCAGGCCAGGACCCGGCGAACGCGAAGGACCCGTACCCGAGTCCGGTCACCAGATAGCCCGCGGCCGTGACCCGCCGGCGGTCGACACCGGGGCGGTCGGCCACCGCTCCACCGGCCATCTTGGACGCCGACAGGGCGGCGTCCGCGACTCCTTCGATGGCCCCGAGGGCCGCCGCCGGGGCACCGAGGGTGTTCAGGAACCCGGGAAGGGCCGCGGTCGCCATCTCGTGCCCGGCGTCCGAGAACAGGCTCGCCAGACTGACGCCGACGACGGTGCGGTTCTTGAAGATCGAGCCCCGCTCTTCGCCGGTCTCGTCCGTCGGGGTCATCGTCGAGTGAACCTCCGGGCGTTGGGTGCCGACAGGGCGTCAGTTGACGACAGACCGTACACGGCCCGCGGGCCCCAGGCTCGCCCCGCCCAGGTTGTCGGATGCAGCTAGACTGATCGGCCATGACGCACCGGATCGACTCGGTGAGGGCGCTCGAGATCCTGGATTCTCGGGGCAGGCCGACGCTGCAGGTCTCCGTAGCGCTGGCCGGAGGCGTCGTCGGCCAGGCGGGGGTTCCATCCGGGGCGTCGACGGGAACCCGCGAGGCGGTCGAGCGGCGCGACGGAGATCCCGGGCGGTTCGGCGGCGCCGGAGTGCAGAAGGCGGCGTTGTGCGTCGACGGCGAGATCGCGGAGGCGTTGACGGGCCGCGACTGGGGATCTCTTGCCGACCTGGACCGGACCCTCATCGATCTGGACGGAACCGCCAACAAGGAGCGTCTGGGTGCGAACGCCATCGTTGGAGTGTCGATGGCGGCCGCTCGCGCGATGGCCGCGGCCGAGGGGCGACCGCTCTACGAGTGGCTGGCTCCCAGCGGCTACGAGCCCCGCCTGCCCGTCCCACATCTAAACGTGATCAACGGAGGCGCTCACGCCCAGAACCCGCTGACGTTCCAGGAGTTCATGATCGCGCCGGTCGGGGCTCCGAGCTTCCAGGAGGCCCTGAGAGCCGGCGCCGAGACCTACTCGGCGCTGCGGAACCGACTCAGGGAGCTGGGTCACGCGACCGGCCTGGGCGACGAGGGCGGATTCGCGCCGCAGATCGCCGAGCCGGAGGAGGCGCTGGAGCTCCTCGTGGAGGCGATCCAGGGGGCGGGCTACGAACCCGGCCGCGAGTCGGTGGCCATAGCCCTGGACCCCGCGGCATCCGAGTTCCGTGGGGAGGACGGCCGATACGAGGTGGGCGAATCGCGGCTCACCTCCACCGAGATGGTCGAGCGGTACCGGGAGATGACCGGCCGTTATCCCGTGTGGTCGATAGAAGACGGGTTGGGCGAGGACGACCGCGACGGATGGGTTCGGCTGACCGAGGAGCTCGGCGACAGGATTCAGCTTGTCGGCGACGACCTGTTCGTGACGAACCCCGCCATCATCCGCGAGGCGATCGCGCAGGGAATGGGGAACGCGGCGCTCATCAAGCTGAACCAGGTCGGGACCGTGACCGAGACCCTCGAAGCCATCGACGTCTGCCGCGTGGGTGGCTATGCGCAGATGATCTCTCACCGCTCGGGGGAGACGTGCGACTCGTTCATAGCGGACCTGGCCGTGGCCGTCGGGTGCGGTCAGATCAAGACCGGAGCGTCGGCCCGAGGCGAGCGTCTGGCCAAGTACAACCGGCTCCTCGAGATCGAGCTGGAGCTCGGCGGGGCCGAGTACGGGCTCACCTCACGCTGAGCGGGCGCACCTAGGCGGGGCCGCCCGAGCCCGTCGCAAGGGGCCTCCCGGCCCGTCCCGCACCCTGCCTCTACCCCTATAATCCCGGGGCTTCCGCAGCACAGAGGCTTCTCCACGCCATCCGAGGAGGTTTCACCATGTACCTGGCCGCCGAGGGCGGGCCGATCAAGGCGGTGTTCGGCTCGTTCGAAGACAAGGCGCTTTGGATCATCCTGGGCATCTCTTTCGTCGCCCTGGTCTTCGCCTACTACCTGGTGCGCGAGGTACTCGCCGCACCTCAGGGCACCGACAAGATGAAGGAGATCGCGAAAGCCATCCAGGAGGGCGCCAGCGCGTACCTCCGGCGGCAGTTCACCACCGTCGGAGTGTTCCTGGCGGTCCTCACGGTGGTGCTCTTCTTCGTCCTGCCGGTACCCGAGGACGCCGTGCACGGGGACCTGTTCATCCGCCTCGGCCGTTCGCTCGCGTTCATCCTCGGCGCTGGCTTCTCTGCGGTCACGGGGTTCACGGGCATGTGGCTCGCGGTCCGCGCGAACGTCCGGGTGGCCGACGCCGCCCGAGAGTCGGGCCTGCGGCGAGCGATGCGGCTCGCGTTCCGCGCCGGCGGCGTCGCAGGAATGTTCACGGTCGGCCTGGGTCTTCTCGGCGCGACCGTGATCCTGCTCGTCTACAAGACCGACGCCACCGAGGTCCTGGTCGGATTCGGGTTCGGCGGCGCGCTCCTCGCGATGTTCATGCGGGTCGGGGGCGGAATCTTCACGAAGGCGGCGGACGTCGGCGCCGACCTCGTCGGCAAGGTGGAGCAAGGGATACCCGAAGACGACCCCCGCAACGCAGCCACCATCGCCGACAACGTGGGCGACAACGTCGGCGACTGCGCCGGGATGGCGGCCGACCTGTTCGAGTCCTACGAGGTGACCCTCGTCGCATCGCTGATCCTCGGCGCGGCGGCGTTCGCCAACTCCGACATCGGGGCGATCGCCGGCGTCATGTTCCCGCTGTTCGTCCGTGCCGTCGGCGTCATCACGTCGATCGTCGGCATCCTTGCCGTGGCGCCGCGCAGCGAGGAGGAGCACGGGATGAAGTCGATCAACCGTGGCTTCTTCCTCTCGGCTGCGCTGTCCGCGGCGGCCGTGTTCGTGATCTCGGGCATGTACATGAAGGACTACCGGCCGGCGTTCGCGGTGCTGTTCGGGCTCGTCCTGGCGTCGGTCATCCAGGTCCTCACGCAGTACTTCACGGACACCAAGTACAAGCCGGTTCAAGAGATCGCCGAGGCTACGCAGACCGGGCCGGCCACGACGATCCTTTCGGGCTTCTCGGTGGGCCTGGAATCGACCGTGTGGGCGATCCTCGTGATCGCGACGGCGGTGACGGGGGCGTTCCTACTCGGCGACAGCACGGCCGAGCGCCTGTACTTCATCTCGCTCACGGGCATGGGCATGCTCACGACGGTCGGCGTCATCGTCTCGATGGACACATACGGCCCGGTCTCGGACAACGCGCAGGGCATCGCCGAGATGTCCGGTGAGTTCGAGGGACGTCCGGCCGAGATCCTCACGGGCCTCGACGCAATCGGCAACTCGACGAAGGCCATCACGAAGGGGATGGCGATCGCCACGGCCGTCATCGCGGCGACCTCGTTGTTCGGCTCGTTCGCAGAGACCGTGCTGAAGACGCTCGGCGTGGGCGGCGATGAGTTCCCAGTCCGAGTCGACCGGCCCGACGTGCTCGTCGGGCTGCTGGTCGGCGGGGCAGTGGGGTTCCTGTTCTCGTCGCTCGCGATCCGCGCGGTCGGCCGCGCCGCCTCGCAGGTGGTGGTGGAGGTGCGAAATCAGTTCCGCGACCACCCCGGGATCATGAACTACGAGGAGAAGCCCGACTACGCACGCGTCGTGGACATCTGCACGAAGACGTCGTTGCGCGAGCTGATGACGCCGGGCCTGCTGGCGGTGCTGGCCCCCGTCATCGTCGGGTTCTTGCTGAAGGCGGAAGCGCTCGGGGCGTTCCTCGCCGGGGCGATCCTCACCGGTCAGCTCTTGGCGGTCATGCTGTCGAACTCCGGCGGGGCCTGGGACAACGCGAAGAAGTACATCGAGGCCGGGCACTACGGCGGCAAGAACAGCGAACAGCACAAGGCTGCGGTCATCGGTGACACGGTGGGCGATCCGTTCAAGGACACGGCAGGGCCCGCGCTGAACCCGATGATCAAGGTGATGAACCTGGTCGCGCTGCTGATCGCGCCGCTCGTCGTCGACTACGCGGACGGCTCTCTCCGTTACGCGATCGCTGTGGGCGCGGCTGTGCTTCTCGGAGCAGCGATCTGGGTCTCGAAGGCGCGAAAGAGCGAGCTGATGGTCGAGTCGCCGCCGGAGCAGGAGGCGGTCGTCTCCTAGCCGAGCTCACGCGAGTTGCGGCCGGAGGCCCGAGCCCCGAAGGTAGCGTCCATGGGCATCCTCGATCCCTTCCGCCGGTTCCTCCACCGCCTGGCGGAGAGCGACGAGGAGCGCCTTTCGGCCGAGATCGAGCGGTGGGCCGCGCAGATCCCCGGCACCGTCCGCATCGCTTCGGTCACGGCTCGCGACCATGTGAAGGTCGCCGGCGTTGTAAAGCGGATCACCGTCCGTCCCGTCGCGGGCTTCGAGTCGCTCGAGGCGCTGCTTTCGGACGGCACCGGCGAGATGTCGGTCGTCTGGATGGGCCGGCGAACGATCCCCGGGCTCACCCTCGGCACGCGGCTCGTGGTCGAGGGGGTGGTCGGCGAGCAGCGCCAGGGCCTGCGGATGGTCAACCCCGTCTTCGAGTTCGCCGCGTAGTCGTGGGGGAACGATGAAGGACCGGCCGATCGGAGCGGAGCCAGTGAGGGGCGGGGAGTCCGTGGAGGCCCTCATTGGCCGCGAGGTGCCGGAGCCGGTTCTGGCGCCGGGCTGGGCTCGGGAGCAGGCCGTTGTGGCGATGCATG
>JBFMCN010000022.1:0-7882 GCA_040754475.1 Actinomycetota bacterium
CCCCTCCCAACCCAGCCACACCCCCAACCCCCACCCCCCCCCCCCCCGGGCGGGCCGGGGCCCCGCGCCCCGCGGTACCACCCTGCTTGCCGGTACCCTCGCGGGCTCCGGCCCCTCCACGGCTGCCATCACAGCCTTCCGCTGTTACGGGCGGACCCGGCCGCGTCTACTGCCGGCGCGTGGCTCGCGCCCGGTTCGGGCGGCGGCTCGGGGAGGATGTTCCCGGGGGGCCAGCCGCCGGGCTTCCACCGTCCCCGGCTCGCTTGAGGAGGCGACCCCCGGTACTCGTTCCCGTCATCGCCTGTAACATGCATGCTACTCGTAACGATGGCCATGGTCACGGTTCGGGTTCGACCCCGCTCGGGGAAGACGGCGGTGGAGGTCGGTTCTCAGGAGATCGTAGTGAAGGTCCGTGCCGCCCCCGAGGGCGGTCGCGCGACCGAGGAGGCCCGCAGGGCGCTCGCCGGGGCCCTAGGCGTGGCGCTCCCGGGGGTCAGACTCCGAACGGGCGCCCGATCTCGGACGAAGGTGTTCGAGGTCGAAGGCTTGACGCTTGCCGAGGTGGCGGTGCGCTTGCAGGCAACGTGAGCCGACTGCTTGCCGCTCGGCGTGCCGCAGTGCTACCGTCCTTCGGCTATGGCCACAAAGTCCTCCCACACAAAGAAGGAATTGGACGAGCTGCGCGATCGACTCTTGGAGGAGAGACAGCAGCTCCAGGATCAACTGTCCACCATCGAGGAGGCGACGTTCGCCACGTCCCAGTCGGACATGTCGGGCGAGGTGTCCTTCGATGACGAGAATGCGGACGCCGGCACGTTCACTTTCGAGCGAGAGCGCGACCTGTCCATCGAGAACAACGTTCGGGACCTGCTCGCGAAGATCGACCGTGCGCTCACCCGGATGGACGAAGGCACCTACGGGATCTGCTCGCGATGCGGCAAGCCGATCGAGAAGGCTCGTGTGAAGGCACTGCCGTACGTCGACCTCTGCATCAAGGACGCGCAGGCACAGGCCCGGCCCAGGTAGCGGGTCGGCTGTGATCGGCGCCCGGCGCCCGGCGGTCTGGCTGTTCGTGGCCGCGACCGTCGCCTACACCGCCGACCGGCTGACGAAGCTCTGGGCCCTGGAGGAGCTCGCGCATCATCCGCCCATCACGCTCATCCCGAAGGTCCTGGACCTCCGATACACGGACAACTCCGGCGGAGCGTTTGGCGTTGGCCAGAGCGCGCCGTGGCTCTTCGCGACTGCGACGATCCTGGCCTCGGTGGCGATCGTCGTCGCGTCCTTCTACGTCAGGCACAGATCCGTGACGGTCGCGCTCGGCCTGATCCTCGGCGGCGCACTCGGCAACCTGACGGATCGCCTGCTCCGGGGCGACGGATTCCTGACCGGACGCGTGGTCGACTTCATCGACGTCCACATCTGGCCGGTGTTCAACCTGGCCGATTCGGCGATCGTCGTCGGTGCGCTCCTGTTTGCCATCACCACGTTCCGTCGCGGGGAGGAGTGACGTGGCCACGGTGTTCGAGGCCGCCGCAGGCCGCCTTGATGCCGTGATCGCCGCGCGCCTGGTGATCCCGCGAGCCGAGGCGCAGCGCGCGATCGGCGAGGGGCGCGTGCTCGTCGATGGAACCGCACGATCCAGGTCGTTTCGACTCAGGGGCGGCGAGCGGGTCGCCGTCGACCTCACGGGCCTGGGAATGCTTGCAGCGGAAGGGCCCCCGGTCGAGATTCGTCACCGCGACCCGTACCTGCTCGTGGTGAGCAAGCCCGCGGGGCTTCCCACCCACCCCACGCAGAGCCGCCGCACGGGGACGCTGGTCAACAGGCTGGTCGGCATGGGCGTGCCTCTGTCCGGGGCGGGAGGACCGCTTCGCCCAGGGATCGTCCACCGCCTGGACGCCGGAACCTCCGGGCTGATGATCGTGGCTTGCGACGACGACACACATGCTGCCCTGGTGGAGATGCTCGCGCGCCACGCGATCGACCGCCGCTATTTGGCGCTCGTCCGCGGGGTGGTCGAGCACGATCGCTTCGCGGTCGACGCACGACTCGGCCGTGCGGGAGCGCGCATCCGTGTCCATGCGTCGGGGGGCAGGCAGGCCGAAACGCGGTTCGAGACGCTCGAGCGGTTCGAGCACGCCACGCTGCTTGAGGCGGCGCCGCGGACGGGGCGCACGCATCAGATCCGCGTACACCTGTCGGCCGTGCGGCACTCGATATTGGGCGATGCGAGGTACGGCGGAGGGGGAGAGGAGGCGCGGCGGCTGGGGCTCTCCCGACCGTTCCTGCACTCGTTCCGGCTGTCCTTCGAGCATCCACGCACCGGCGGGCGCATCGAGCTGGAGGATGCGCTCCCGGCCGATCTTGAGGAAGCGTTGGGGGGGGGGGGGGGGGGGGGGCGCCCCCCCCCCCCCCACGACAGCTAGTCTGAGACAGACTAGTTTGATACCCGCGAGCTACCGCCTGGCGTGCTCGCCCTCCTTGAGGTACAAGGCGTATTGAGTGCGGATCTCCTCTCGTGAGGCGAGGACCGCATCCTCCACGTCCGGCGGCAGCGTCCGCGACTCGATGAGATCGTTGAGCTTCCTCGTGTCTACCGAGACGACCCGCTCCCAAAGGCCGAGCGGCTCGAGGATCTGCCGCAACCGCAGCTGGTCGGGAGTCGTCACGTGCTGCGGGCGACGGTCGACCGCAGCTCCGTCCGAGCCGAACAGCCTCCGATAGCCATGCTCTTCGCAGAACGCGTTGATCAGGGCGGCGAGCTCGTCGATACGCCGATAGGTGTCGCGGCCGCGACGCTTCAGCGTTATCCATTCGTCGACGGTCTCGGTCATCCGTGGAGCAGGATCGCCCTCCTCCTTCTCGAACCGGTGGCGGAAGAAGGGGCACAGTCGCTGGAAATCGCACCAGTGGCAGAGTGGGTTCTGACGCGGCTCGAACATGCCGGCGGCGATCCGCCCGGCGACGGTGGCGATCCGCCGGCGGAGTTCCTCGAGGTCGCCGTTTCGGCGGGCCGTCGACATCCTCTGGCCGGGCAAGAGGTAGTAGAGGGTTAGCCGTTCGGGCTCGATCCCCCAGATCTCCCCGGCGGCGAGGTGGTACACGGAGAGCTGCAGGTCTCGGTCGATCGCGGCCTGCGGCGGGAGGCGGCGGTTCGTCTTGTAGTCGATGATCTCGTACCCGCCGCCGGGGATCCGGTCCATCCGGTCGATCACGCCGGACAGCTCAACGCCCTCGACCTCGATGGTGAAGCGGAACTCCAGGGCCGCCGGGATCCGGTACTCGGAGGCGTTGTCGGAGTGGTACTGGGTCAGGACCTGGCGACCGTGGTCGAAATACATGCGTTCCTCGGACCCGCTCGCGTAGCCCTCGCGGACCCAGACGGCCTCGAGCATCTCGTGAAGCTCGGCAAGGGACGGCGCCACGGGAACGGGGCGGCTGTGGAACCGGTACAGGGCTCGGTGGAGCGAGTCGCCGAACGACAGGGTCGCCGACGGCGCCGAGGGGACCCTGTCCTCGTACTGGAACTTGTACTTGGCAGGGCATGTCTCGTAGGTGCTGATCGACGAGTAGGAAAGGCGCATGAGCTCCCGGTCCCTGACCTCTGCGGTTGCCTCCGGTGTCGGCCCAGTCTATCCTCGATGACGGCGGAATCACAAGGGTGTAACTTTTCCACAGGTTCTCCACAGCCGGGGCCGGAGGCCTGCAGGGCCTTCCCGAGGAAGTCGAGCAGGCGTGACGGATCCGAGCTTCGTCCATCTCCACAACCACACCGAGTATTCGCTGCTGGACGGTGCCGCAAGGATCTCGTCGCTGGTCAAGAGGGCGCACGATTACGGCATGCCGGCTCTTGCCATTACCGACCACGGAGTCATGTTCGGGGCCCTCACCTTCTACGAGACCGCCATGCAGGCCGGCGTAAAGCCGATCCTCGGCGTCGAGGCCTACGTGGCGCCGGGATCGCGTTTCGACCGTACGCCGGGTGAGAGCGAGGAGAAGTACCGGCATCTGACGATCCTGGCCGCGAACGAGCGCGGGTACCGCAACCTGCTCAAGCTCGTTACCGACGCTCACCTAGAGGGCTTCTACCACCGTCCCCGGATCGACAAGGGGCTGCTCGCCGAGCGTGCCGAAGGACTGATCGGGATGTCAGGGTGTCTGGCGTCGGAGATCCCGCAGCTCTTGCTGGCCGGCCAGGACGCCCGGGCGGCCAACATTGCGGCCTCCTACGCCGACATCTTTGGGGAAGGCAGCTTCTTCATCGAGGTCATGGACCACGGCCTTGCGGAACAGCGCGAGGTCCTGCCGAAGCTCGTCGAGCTCGCGCGAAGAACGGGGCTTCCGCTCGTTGCCACGAACGACCTTCACTACACGGACCAAGCGGACGCCAAGCCGCACGACGTGTTGCTCTGCATCCAGCAGCAGAAGGTGCAGACGGACACCAACCGGTTGCGATTCGACTCCGACGAGTTCTACCTGAAGACGCCCGACGAGATGCGCGGGGTGTTCTCCGAGCTTCCCGAGGCGTGCGACAACACGCTGCTGATCGCCGACATGTGCAACCTGTCGCTCTCCTACGGCGACCTTCACCTGCCCCGGTTCGAGCCGCCCGATGGGATGGATCACGACGCGTACCTGCGTCTGCTGGTGAAGGCGGGTGCCCGCGGGCGCTACGGGGAGCCCACACCGGAGATCGGCGCGAGGATCGACCACGAGCTCGACGTCATCGCCAGGATGGGGTTCGCCGGCTACTTCCTCATCGTCTGGGACCTGATCCGGTTTGCTCGTGAGAACGGGATCCGGGTCGGCCCCGGGCGGGGCTCGGCGGCGGGCTCGGTGGTGTCGTACGCGCTTCGCATCACCGACCTGGACCCGTTGCGATACGGGCTGATCTTCGAGCGGTTCCTGAACCCCGAGCGCAAGCAGATGCCCGACATCGACATGGACTTCGACGAGCGGAGGCGGGACGAGGTCATCCGGTACGTGGCAGCCAAGTACGGCTCGGATCACGTGGCGCAGATCATCACGTTCCAGACGATCAAGGGGAAGCAGGGCATCCGTGACGCCGCCCGCGTGCTCGGCTTCCCAGCCTCGGTCGGCGACCGGCTCTGCAAGATGTACCCGCCGGCCGTGCTTGGTCGTGAGCACTCCATCGACGTTGCGCTCGACGCGGCGCCTGATCTCCGCGAGGCCTACGACAAGGAGCCGGAGGCGAAGGAGATCATCGACACTGCACGCGCCCTCGAAGGGCTCCGGCGCGAGGACTCGGTGCATGCGGCGGGAGTCGTGATCGGGGACGTGCCGCTCGTCAACTACCTGCCGCTGAAGCTCTCCAAGGACTCCCGCGACGACTCGAGGCGCATCGTCACTCAGTTCGACATGCACGGCGTCGAGAAGCTCGGGCTGTTGAAGATGGACTTCCTCGGGCTGCGCACACTCTCGGTGATAGAGGACACGCTCGCGCTGCTGCGCCGCAAGGGAATCGAGCTGGACATCGACCACGTACCGCTCGACGATCCGGCCGTGTACGGCATGTTGAAGCGGGCCGACACTACGGGTGTCTTCCAGCTCGAGAGCCCGGGGATGCGCCAGCTGATACAGACGCTCGCGCCGGATAGCTTCGAGGATCTCATGGCGCTCGTCGCCCTTTACCGGCCCGGGCTCCTGTCGATGGGCCAGCACGTCGAGTACGCGGAACGCAAGCACAGGCGCAAGCCGGTCACGTACCCGCATCCGGACCTCGAGGAGGTCTTGGGCAACACCTACGGCATCATCGTGTACCAGGAACAGGTGATGCAGATCGCGGTCCGCATGGCCGGGTACTCGATGGGCGAGGCGGACACCCTCCGCAAGGCCATGGGCAAGAAGATCCGCGAGCTTCTGATGCCGCACCGGGAGAAGTTCGTCGAGCAGTGCGCTGCGAGTGGATACGACCGGCGCTTGGCCGACGACATCTTCGACTTCATCACTCCGTTCGCCGATTACGGTTTCAACGCTTCACACGCTTGCGCCTACGCCTACGTGGCATACCAGACTGCCTATCTGAAAGCGCACCACCCGGTGGAGTACATGTCGGCGATCTTGACGAGCGTCAAGGACGACAAGGACAAGAAGCCCTTCTACCTGAATGCTTGCCGCCTGATGGGCATCGAGGTCCTGCCTCCGGACGTCAACGAGTCCGAGTTCGACTTCGCTCCGGTGAAGGGCGGGGAGGCGAAGATCCGCTACGGACTCTCAGCGATCCGAAACGTCGGTGCCGGCGTCGTCTCACACGTCATCGATGCCCGCGTCGCCAAGGGCGACTTCACGGGCTTTGCCGACTTCTGCCGGAAGGTGGACCCGGGCGTCTTGACGAAGAAGGTGCTGGAGAGCCTCATACTCGCCGGGGCGTTCGACTCGCTCGGCTACACACGCGGCGGACTGATGCACAAGACGGCCGATGGGCCCAGCGCCTTCGAGAAGGTTTCGGGCCCCATAGCGACCGAGCGGAAGGCCGAAGCGATGGGCCAGTTCTCGCTCTTCGGCGGGGAAGGTGGGAGCGCTACCGGGGTCGACGAGAAGGCCCTCGCCGGTGAGGAGTTCGACAAGCGCACGCTCCTGCGACTGGAGAAGGAGATGCTCGGCCAGTTCGTGACCGACCATCCTCTTCTTGAGGTAAGGGGCTGTCTTGCAGCCCAGATCGACATGGCCGTCCCCGAGGTCGCCAACCTCGGAGACGGCGATCTCGTCACCGTCGGGGGGATCGTGGCGGCCGTCGGCCGCCGGTTCACGAAGAAGGGCGAGCCCTACGCCCTGTTCCGCCTCGAGGATCTGGAGGGCGGAATCTCGGTGGTCGCGTTCCCGAGCGTCTTCGAACAGGTCCCCCACCTCCTCGAACCGGACGCGATCGTGCTCGTCAAGGGGCGCGTCGACCTGCGCGGGAGGGAGCTCCAGCTCCGGGCGGTCGAGATCCGCGAACCCGACCTGGGAATCGCCGACGAGCCGAGAGGCAGCGGCACCCTCGTCGTCGACGTCCCCGCCACGAGCTGCACGAACGGCATGATCACCAAGCTGAAGGAGTTGCTGTGGGCCCATCCCGGCTCCACTCCGGTGCGAGTTCGTTTCGTGTCCGCCAAGGGAGTCACGCCGCTGGAGCTTGGGAGTATCCGGGTTGAACCAGGCGCGGGGCTGATCTCAGAGCTCCGCTCGCTCCTGGGCGCGGAGGCCGCGACGCTCGAGCCGGCAGCCGGAGCCGGACCGGTGGTTGTGATCCCCGAAGCACACGAGGCCCCGGCCAACGCGCAGCCCTCGGTCTGACCCAGTGCCTATTCGGTCTGACCCGGTGCCTATCCGGAAGGGTAGGCTCCCGAGCATGGGCTTCGAAGTCATCCCGGCCGTGGACGTCTCGGCCGGACGGCTGGCCCGGCTCGCGGGCGGGCGGCCCGTGCCGGTCGACGCTTTCGGCGGCGATCCGCTTGTCGCAGCCACATCCTTCGTAGGAGCAGGGGCGCGTTGGGTTCACGTGGTCGACATGGACCTGGCCCTCAGGGGACGGTCTGTCGACGTCCGGATCGTGCGCGCCGTGGCCGACCTCGGAGTGCGTGTCCAGGCGAGCGGTGGCTTCCGAGCCGCGGAGCAGATCGACGCCGCCCTGGCGGCCGGGGCTTCCCGGGTCGTGCTCGGATCGGCGGCACTCTCCGATCGGGAAACCGCGGGCGAGCTGATCGGTCGGTTCGGCGGCCGGCTGGTCGTGGGCATCGAGGTGGAGGGCGCCAGGATCGTCTCCCGCGGCCAGGGTGGAGCCGACCTTCCGTTGGATGGGACCCTCAGCTGGCTGGCCATGTTGCCCGTCGAGCGGTTCCTGCACACGCAGGTCGGCCGTGTCGGGGGACTCGAAGGG
>JBFMCN010000023.1:0-22173 GCA_040754475.1 Actinomycetota bacterium
GGGAGGAGCCCCCGTCCTGGAGCGTGCGGAGTCCCGCGAAGGCGCCCACGACGTCCTCGCGCCCGATCCCGGCGTCGAATGCGTCTCCCAGTGCGGCGAGCAGGTAGTCGACGTCCGCGTCGTTCACCGCAGGCGGCCCTTCCCTCTCATACGCCGTGTCGGTGGTTCCGACCAGCACGACCGGTCCACGCGGAACGGCGAACAGCTCGCGTCCGTCCGACCCGGGGAACACGATCGCGTACGCCATGGGGAGCCGCCCGGTCGGCACGACCAGGTGCACGCCCTTGGAGGGACGGAGTCGAGGTCCTTCACACTCGGCCAGCTCGGCGAGGTCTCCGGCGGACGTGCCCGTCGCGTTGACGAATCGGCGCGCGCGGATCTGGACCCCCGAGCCGCTGGCGGCGTCGATCGCCTCGACCGCGCGCAGGCGTCCGCCGGCAGTGAGGAGCTCGACCGCTCGGACGTGGTTCACGATCGCGGCACCGCGCCGTACGGCCTGTTCGAGGACGGCGAGAACGAGGTTCGCGTCGTCGGTCACGGCGTCGCCGAATGTGCACGCTCCCAGGAGCCCGTCGCCGCGGAGCGGCGGTGCGAGGATCGCGGCGTCGGTTGCCGTCAGCGTCTCGTGCCGCGCGCCGACAGGAACCTCGCCGAGGAGGTCATAGGCCGCGAGCCCTGCCCGCATCGTCACGCCGCGGCGTCCGCCGCGGCGGATCGGGTAGAGGAACCGGATCGGCCGGACCAGGTACGGCGCGTCGCGGAGGAGCCCTTCGCGCTCGCGGGCGGCTTCGCGGCAGAGCCTCACGTCGCCTTGCGCCAGGTAGCGCAGGCCGCCGTGGACGAGCTTCGAGGAGCGGCTCGACGCGCCCGAGGCGAAGTCGCCCTGCTCGATCAGCGCGACCGAGCAGCCGCGCGCCGAGAGCTCCAGCGCGATCCCGGCGCCGGTGATTCCGCCGCCGATCACACACACGTCGAACGTCTCGGCGCCGAAGCGATCCAGGCTCTGCGCCCTTGTCTCCGGGCCGATGCCGCACCCGCTCTCGCTCATCGAAGCGCCCCCAGCAGCAGGTAGGAAGCCGGGAGCACGAGGAGCAGGGAGTCGATCCTGTCGAGCAGGCCGCCGAAGCCGGGTAGGCAGTTGCCGGCATCCTTCACGCCGCCATACCTCTTGAGAAGGGACTCGACGAGGTCGCCCCAGGCGGCCGCCGCTGCGATCGCAACCGGCATGCACCATCCGGCGATCTCGGGGAGCCAGCCGGGAAGGATCGGCCGCAACAGCCACCAGCCGAGGAGGGCGCCGCAGAGGTTCCCAAGCACACCTGCTCGTGTCTTCGCGGGACTGAGCACCGGCGCGAGCTTCCGGCTCAGCATCGGTACCGGGGCGTCGGCCCCGGACCTGGGGCGGCGACGCGCGGCGGCGCTGCCCACGAGGAACGCGAGGACGTCCGACAGCGCGACCGCCAGGCCTATCGGAAGCAGGATCCTCACGCCGCCCGGCACCTGCTGTCGGATGAGCAAGACGAACCCGAGCGTCCACGGCACGAGGACGAAGCCGAGCATCGCCATCCCGAGTTGGCGCGGCCCTTCGAGGACGTCCTGCCGAACCAGCGGCACCAGCGTGGCGGCGAGCAAGACGAACGGCGGCAGCGCCGGCCACAGCTCGGGCCGTGCGAGAAGGACCGCAGGCGCCGTCGCGCTGGCGGCGATCAGCGCTGCACGGTACGGGCGCGCCAGCGCGACGACGTCCGAGTACTCACGGGCGCTCTGGACCGAGAGAGCCACGACGAAGCCAAGAGCCGTCCACCGGGACCACGCGATCGCTGCCAGGTAGAGCGGGGCTGCGATGAGCCAGGTGCGCCAGCGCAGGAACAGGACGCCGGAGGTGAGAGGCCGTCCGCGGCGACGCGCCGCGACGACGATCGCGCCGAGTCCGCCGGCAAGCACGGCCCCGATGCGCTCCACGGCGGGGACGAGGACCTCAGGGTCTTCGGGGAAGAACACGGTCCCGGTGATCGGAAGGGCGGCGGGGAGGAACGTCATCGCAGGTCCCTCTCGATCGCGCGCACCCTCCGGACGATTGTCAGAGCCGTTCCGACGACGATCACGACGAGGGCCCAGCCGATCGCCAGATGCGGCCGGCCGAGCACGGACTCGAGAGCGGCAAGCACGACGCCGGCGGTCAGAGCCGCCATGCGGTGCTGCTTGGCCATGGGGCCGACGAACGAGTGCGCAAGTCCCAGGGAGGCACCGAGCGTTCGCACGTACGCGGTGACGGCGGCGAGAAACGCCGCAAGCCAACCGAGCGTCGGCAGGCCCGCGGCCGCGCCCGCGCACACAAGGCAGATCCCGTCTGAGAACCGGTCCGGCAGCTCGTTCCACATCCCACCGGCCCTCGAGTGACGCCCCCCTTCCACGGCCACCAAGCCGTCGAACAGGTTGCAGAGGAGTCGAAGCTGGATGCACAAGGCCGCGGCCGCGTACAGCAGTACGGCCGGGGCCGGCTGGGCGGTCGGCGCGAGGAGCAGCGCGACGCCCGCAAGCATCGAAGCGCCGACGCTCGCCGCCGAGATCGCGTTCGGACGGACGCCCATTCGCGCGAGGCCCGTCCCGATCGACTGTGCCCAGTGCGTGTCCCGGGACTTGATGGGCCGGCGAGCGAACGTCAGGGACTGCGACGACCTCGTCACCGACGGTGCAGGACCCAGAGGGTGTTCACCCCCCGTGACGTCGAGCGACGCCGCTCCACGACGAAGCCCTCGCGCTCGAGCGTTCGCCGGAAGGCGAGGGAGTCGTGGTAGTGGGCCGGCAGATCGAGAGCCCGCGCGAGCGCGGCATCCGTGTCCTCGCGCCAGTTGTCCATCAGCAGGGTTCCACCGGGCCCGAGGAAGTCGTGGAATCGTTCCGCGAGCCGGCCGACCTCGTCGAGTCCGACCCACGCGGTCAGGCCGATGCAGCTCGCGACGTGGAAGGGGCTCCGAGAGGCGAGCCGGTTCCAGGTCGCCGGATCGAACAGGTCGCCACGCACGAACGCGACGTTCAGGCCCGCGGTCCGAGAGCGCCGTATCGCCTCGGGCAGGACGTCGCCACGATCGTCGAGGTCCGCGGCCGTCCAGGTGACCCTCACGTCGGACAGGCGTTCGGCAGCCTCAGTGAGGTCGCGGATCAGGCCACATGGAGCCGACAGCACGCCAACGGGGTCGCAAGCTGCCGCGCGAACCGCGCGCTCCAGCGCGTCGGCCACGATGACGAGGCGTTCGCGCAGGGCGACGTGGACCGGCAGCGCAAGCACCCGCCTGTCGGCCGCCCGTCCGATCGGTCCAGCCCACCCGTTGGGGGAGAGTTGGTACGCCCTGTCGGTGGTGAACGCGTCGTACCCGCGTGCCAGGATCGAGCGAGCTTGGTCCGAGAACAGCAGCGGGAAGGAGCTGACCCGCCCGGCCCGCACGACGCGAACGACCTGCTGCCACCGCGTGGCGGCGGGCCCCTCGTGCCGTGCGCGACTCGAGCGTCCTTCGCGTGCCTGGTGCCGTTGGTGTGCCTCATGCACGCGACTCGGGTGCCGTTCCCGGCACGAACGCTCGGCGCTGAGTGCGCTCTCGTTCATGGCACGATGGTCGGCGCCGCAAGACGCGGGTGGTAGACGGCGCAGTGCTCATTCGGGAGGGCGACCTTCCCCATCCCGGCCTGGGTACTTCCGGCAACCGGGTCACTCGGGGGCTACGTCTTGGATCGCCGGGGACGTCTGTGCAGCAGACCGAGCAGGATGGCGCCCAGCACCACGCCGACCACTACGAAGATCGGCGCGAGCGCGCCCTGGTTCGCCTTCACCCACAGGACGGAATCCGCCCACCAGGCCCCCTCGTGGCTCTGCGCGAGTCCGGCAAAGCGCGCCACGAGAGCGGGTAGGGCTGCGACTGCCAGTCCCGAGAGGATGCCGACGAGGGCGAGCAGGACCCCAGCCCGGATCGCCGCGAGGGTGAACCCCGCGGCCAGCACCGCCGCCCCCACCGTCACGATCAGCGTCGGTGGGTTGTTCATGAGCACGGCAAGCGCCAGCAACGCCCCTCCGACGGCCAGCATCCCCGTGACGAGGGCCGCTCCCGCCCTGCTGCCCTGCACAGCCGAACGCGTCATCACCCACAAGGTGAGCGCGAAGCCTCGGAGGGAGGCCAGGAGCGTGCGCAGCGGCAGGACGAAGCCGGACCGCCTTCCGCGGCCCACAGAGGTGCCCACCGCGGCCGCCGTCCCGGTCGCCCGCGCGAACAGATCCGAGCCGGCCTCATCCTCCATGGTCTCGGCCCCGACCTTGCAGCTCGGGAACAGGCGAAGGGCATCGGCGGGGGGCAACGCCTCCCGACCCTCGACGCGACCGATCTCGCTCGTGAACGTGACGGCGGAGGGACGGCGGGCGGCTCCGTCCTCTAGGTCCCATTCGATCGCGCGTGCGACGTCGCGCAGCTCCTCACACGCGATGTCGAGCTGAACCCGCCTCGCCACCGCACGGGCTGAGGCCGGCAGTGTGGGCGGAAGGGGCATCTCCGGATGGTCGAGGAACGCCAGCTCGTCCTCCACCTCGGCCTTGTCCCATGCGTCGTCCGAGCCCGTGAGCGCCGACCGCGTCTCCCCGTCACCGAGGGCGACCGACTCGAGCACATCCACAACGGCAGCCCGGGACAGACGACGCTGCCTGAGGCGGTCGGGGTTCAGCAGGACCTGGGTGAGCCGGTTCGCGGCGTCGAGGCGCCCCCACATCCAATCGTTGGCTCGCCAGGATCGTTTGAAGAAGGCGCCGAAGTGCCCGAGCTGGATTCCCGCGAGCTTCTCGCGGATCTCCGTCGGACCCCCCAGGTAGTTCGGCGTCTCGCCGCTGATCTGGATGAGCTCGACGATCTGCTCCTGCACGCGGTCGAATGGGAGCAGCACGGTTTCGAGGACGTGCAGCGCGAGGAGACGGTGGAGGCATTCACCCTGCCCACTCGCAGAGCCGAGGGCGTCCAGCATCGACTCGAGCGTGCCGGCCTCCTCCTTCATCGGCTGCGAGGCTTGGGGGTCGCTCCGTGCCGGGCCGATCAGTGCCCGAAGCGGCCCGTCGGCCTTGACGAGGATCGATGCCGTGTCGACCGCGATCTCCGCCGGCGACGTGCTGCCGAGCGGCCATTCCTTGAAGGTTTGCTCGGCCCACTTGCTCAGGGCGTCCCGCCCAGCAGCCGGTGGGGACGACTGCGCCTCGAGCATCGAGGCGTACGCGGTCTCCCCTTGATCCTCCCAGTACCGCCTGTCCCCTCCGCGTAGCAACGATCGGAACCTGTCGAGGTTCATGTGCAGCTGGTCCCGGCAGCTCCGAATGGCAGCTGCGGCGAGGGCGGCCTCGGAGCCGGCTCCATCCGTCGAGGGCACGACGAGCTGCAAGCCGCGCCGCAGGAGGTCGAGCGCGGCGAGCGCCGTATCCTCGACCGGCTGCAGTCCCCAGGCCCAGGAGTCGTTCGGCGACCAGCTACGCCCCGGGAACGAGTCCGGCAGATACCTGAGGCGCACGGGGGTCAGTGCGGAGCGAAGCCTGGCTCTGTCCCATCCGGGGATCTCGTCCCGAGACCTTGCGACTCCCCGCTCGAGGGCGGAGAGGATGTATTCGACGGAGGCCTCCGCTCGGATCCTTCGGTACTCGTCGAAGACTCCTACGGCGCGCTGCTCGAGCGAACCTTGTACCAGCCACTCGAGGCGCAGGCGCTGCTGCCCCCGTGCCTTCTCGTTCCGTTCGCGTAGCGAGCCCAGCTCGAGGCCGATCGACTCGTTCCGAGGGAGGGTGACGACGCTGTCCACCACGGTCCGGAACAGGCTCGGGACGTCGGCGCTTCCGGTAGCCGGCTTGACTCCTGGATCGGGCACGACGTAGGCGAGGACCCTTCGGACCTGACGATCGGCGCCTTGTTCGTAGATGGACCGGAGCGCGAGACCGATCGGCTTGTTCACCAGCACGCCCCCGTCGACCGTGAACTGGGTCTTCCTGAACGTCGCGTGGCAGCGCATGTCGGGACGATCGGGGTTCGTGGTCGTCTCACCCACGGGGCACAGGCTCGGCTCGAACGCGAACGGGAAGGATGCGCTGCATCGAGCCGCGAGCCCGAGACGTGCAGCGATCTCCGGCTCGGCGAAGTCGTCGCGGGTGCGCCAGGCCTGCTCGTGTATGCACGTGAGCCTGCATTCGGATCGCCCGGGGTCGGGGCGCCGGAGATGGTGCTTGAGGTTCCCCCGGCTGAAACGGAACTGCGCATCGTGGCTGACGTCGGAGATCACCGACCCGAAGTCGTCCGCGTACCGGGTCAGTTTCCCGCTGAGGAGCGACGTCGTGATGATGAGGTCGATGGGAGCTCCGTCCGCATCGTCGCTCCGGGCGCCGGGCTCCCCATCGATGCTGCGGAACGCCTTGACCAGCTCTCGGAGGAAGTACTCGTCTCCCTTGAGGAGGGACGGAGGGTCGGGTTCCAGGGGGGATCGGAAGAGGGACATGAAGCTCCCCTTCTCGAGCCACAGCTTCTTCACGGTTTCGAGCCCCCGATCGCGCGCCACCGCTAGGGCGAGGAGCGCTCCGTTCAGCCCGCCCGCGCTCGAGCCGGAGATCACGTCGACTCGAGCGTCCGTGCCCGTCAGATCCAGGAGTCTCCCGTAGACGCCGACCCGGCGGGTGAGCCGGCTGATCTCCTCCGCGACACCACCCATCCATACCGCGAGGGAGAGGCCACCCGTCATGACGAGCGCGAGCCGCAGCTCCTCCCGGTCTTCCGTTTGGACGTTCCCGACCCTTGGCTCGGCCATCTCACTACACCTCCAGGCGGACCCAGGCGGGATCGTGGTCGCTCCCGTCACCCGTCAGGTTCACGCGGCGATCGATCCACGCCTCGGTCTGCCTGCGCGCCAGCGCGGGGCTCAGCCACACGTGGTCGAACAGCTCGTATCTGGCCGGCTTGCCCGATTCCTTGAACCGGTGAGTCCACGCCACGCTGGGCGGTGGGGGGTCGTCCGGCTTGGGTGGATGGGTCTCCTGGGGACTTGCCAGCCCGTCGACCAGGCCGGCGGTCATCGGCGCCAGGTAGGGCGAGGTGGGTGGGTCGTTCATGTCGCCCACGACCAGGAAGGAGCTGTCCGGCCGCATCTCCTTGCTCACGATGTACGCCACGGTCTCGGCCTGCAGCAATCGTCTCGAGTTGGCGTCATCGTCCGTCTCGGGAGGGGAAACGAAGTGGCTCTTCAGATGGTTCACGAACAGCGTGAACAGCCGCTCGGCCCGGGAGGCGCTCAGGATCTCGACCTCGAGCAGGTCGCGAGAGAACGCGGGACGGCCGGGATCGGCCTGGTTGACCGCCGTCTGCCAGGACACGATCCGGCCGATCGGGAGCTTGGACAGTACGGCCACGTCGATGAGCCGCGTATCGTTCCCCTCGACGAGCACGGCATGCGCGTACAGGTTGTGGAGGTTCTCCCTGTTGAAGCGCCGGAGGGTGTCGATGTCCTCGACTTCCTGCGCCGCAAGCACGTCCAGATCCATCCTCAGGATGCGGGTCGCGACGGCCTCGGTATCCCGCGCGTCCTTGCCCTTGACGAGACGCCCCATGAAGGTGCGCATGCGGTACGTCGACGGATCGTCGAATCGGTAGGTGGTGGTCTCGGTGACCTCCTTCTCGGAAGAGCCGAGCTCGGACACCTCGGCCTCGAAGTTGAACCGCGAGAACAGGTTGTTCAGATTGAAGGTCCCGACGGTCACGTCCATCGCATCGCCCTCCTTGGTTGGGCTGCCCGGCCCTCATGGACGCCCCCCGGCCCCCGGTTCGGCCGCTTCCACAGGAGAGGCATAGGTCCGCAGCGGGTGTGTTGTCAAGGAGCAACCGCCGTAGGCCGCATGTCTGAGCAGCCGCCGGGCCGGCGAGACGGTGGTGCGATGATGAGTCCGAGATGGCCGAGCCCCATCCGCTCGCAGAATCCTCGGTCCATCCGACGGCCTACTGGCACCGTCTCGACGATGGCCGGACGCAGTGCGACCTGTGTCCGCGCGAGTGCCGCTTGAAGGAGGGACAGAGAGGCCTCTGCTTCGTACGTATGCGGCAGGACGATCGCGTCGTTCTGACCACCTACGGACGGTCGAGCGGGTTCTGCGTAGACCCGATCGAGAAGAAGCCGCTCAACCACTTCCTTCCGGGGAGTGCGACCCTTTCGTTCGGGACTGCCGGGTGCAACCTCGCGTGCCGCTTCTGTCAGAACTGGGACATCTCGAAGTCGCGCGAGACCGACACACTCGCCGACGCTGCGTCTCCCGAGGGCATCGCCGAGGCGGCCGTGCGGCTGGGTTGCCGGAGCGTGGCCTTCACCTACAACGATCCCGTGATCTTCATGGAGTACGCGATCGACGTCGCCGACGCGTGCCACGAACGCGGCATCAAGACCGTGGCGGTGACCGCCGGATACATCAACGCCGGGCCCCGGGCGGAGCTCTTCCGGCACGTGGACGCGGCCAACGTCGACCTGAAGGGCTTCACCGAGCGCTTCTACGACGACCTGTGCGCCGGTCACCTCGCGCCCGTGCTGGAGACTCTCGAGCACCTGAAGCTCGAGGCCGACATCTGGCTCGAGATAACGAATCTGCTGATCCCCGGCCTGAACGACTCGGAGCGCGAGACCGACGAGATGACGACGTGGGTCGTCGATCGCCTCGGGCCGGAAGTGCCGATGCACTTCACCGCGTTCCACCCGGACTGGAAGATGCTCGACCGGCCGCCGACTCCCGCGCAGACGCTGACCCAAGCCCGGCGGATCGCGCTCCGAAACGGCGTCCGGTACGCCTACACCGGCAACGTCTACGACCCGGCCGGACAGAGCACCTCCTGTCACGCGTGCGGCCGGATGCTCATCGCGCGCGAGGGGTACACCCTCGGGGAGTGGGGGCTCGTTCGCGGCGGCCGTTGCGCGGGGTGTGGGGCTTCGTGCGCGGGCGTCTTCGAGGAGGCGCCCGGCACGTGGGGCGGTCGCCGGCTTTCGGTCAGGTTGGGGGGCGCGTGAGCCCTCGTTACCGTCGGCCTGCCGCAGCGGGGATCTTCTACCCCTCCGATCCCGGCCAGCTCGCGGGTGTTCTCGATCGTCTCCTCGCCGATGCGACCGAGCCGCCCCCGGGGGAGCCGATGCCGGAGGGTCTGATCGTTCCGCACGCCGGCTACGTGTACTCGGGTCCCGTGGCCGCGACGGCCTACGCGCGCCTGAGGCCTTTCGCGGCGGTGGTGGCTCGCGCGGTGATCCTCGGGCCGGCGCACTACGTGCCGCTCGCCGGCGCGGCGGTGCCGGGGGTCGACGGGTGGAGGACGCCGCTCGGGGACGCGCCCCTCGACCGGGCGCTACGTGATGCTGCGGTGGAGGCAGGAGCGGTGATCGACGACGGGCCGCACGAGCCCGAGCACTCGCTCGAGGTCCAGATCCCGTTCCTGCAGCGCGTGCTCGGAGACGGGTTCGCGATCCTGCCGGTTGCGGTCGGCGTTGCCTCGCCGGGGCAGGTCGCCGACCTCCTCGGAGTACTCCTGGCTGCCTGTCCGGGGGGGCCCGGTGGCGCTCCCGGCGTGTTCACGGTGATCAGCACCGACCTCAGCCACTACCTCGATCACGAGACGGCTCGCCTCGTCGATCGCCGCACGGCCGATGCGATCCTTGCGCGCGACCCCGGCGCCGTCGGGGGAGACGACGCCTGCGGGCTCTTCGCCCTCAGGGGCGTGCTCGAGCACGCGCGCCGGCGCGAGCTCGACGTCCGGCTCCTGGACCTGCGGACCTCGGGCGACACGGCGGGGGACCGGAGGCGGGTGGTCGGGTACGGTGCGTTCGGGCTGTGGGGCGAAGGAGGGCACTGCTAGAGTCGGCGCCGGTGCAGCCGACCGCGTCCCGCAACGCCGCCATTGCCGGCTCCGTCGTCTCCGTGGTCTTCGTCGCGCTGGTTGCCTCGACCCCGGGGTCGCCGTTCCTGCCGGAACAGCCGGCCTGTACGCAGCCGTCCGGGCTCCTTCGAGACGTCGCCGGGCTCGTCGGGCTCGACTCGCTTCACGGGAGCGCCCTCGCCGCGGCTGGGGTCGTGGCGGTCGCTCTGGCGGCGGTCGCGTTCTTGTTCGTGCTGCGGGAGGCCTGGCGAGGGACGATCTCGCTGCGGGCCGTGATCGTCCTTGCGATCGCTTACCACGCGCTGCTGATCGCGCTGCCTCTCCTGTTCTCCCGGGACGTCTTCTCGTACTCGTACTACGGTCGGATCGCGGCCACGTACCACGCGAATCCCTACGTGGCAACACCTTCGGACTTCCCCCACGACCTCCTCGCTCCGTACGTCGGGCCGAAATGGGTCGACACGCCGGCCGTGTACGGGCCGCTATTCACGCTCGTCTCGTCGCTGGTCGTCAGGGTGGCCACGAGCGTCACGGCGATGGTGGTCTCCTTCCGGCTGATCGCCGTCGCGGCGAGCCTCGGGACGATCGCCCTGGTTTCGAGGCTGGTCCGTCGCGTGCGTCCGTCGCGCGCGGCGTTCGCCGTAGCGATCCTCGGGCTGAACCCGGTCGTCTTGTTCCAGTCCGTGGGGAGTGGGCACAACGACCTCCTTGTGGCGCTCTCGATCGCCGGGGCGATCACCTTGGTGTTCGCGAGGCGGGAGCTCCTTGCGACGGCGGTCCTCACGCTCGGGATGCTCGTGAAAGCGGCGGCGGCCATCCCGCTGCTGCTCCTGATCGTTGCCGTCGTGGCCCGCCGAGACCGGGGCGTGCGCGCCCGAACGCTCCTTGCTCACCTCGCGGTGGCGGGAGGGATCGGCCTCGCCTTCTCCCTTCCGTTCCTCCAGACGAAGGACCCGAGCCTCGGCATGATCGAGTTGGCGCGGCACGAAGGCTGGCTGGCGCCGTCGAGGCTCGTGCACAGAGCCCTCGATGCGGTGTCCGGCGACACCCTCGGCATCGTTGCGCGCGTCGTGTTCCCGCTCGCGCTGGTCGCGGCCGTGTTGCTGTTGTCCAGGTGGCTCGCCGGGCGTGGGCGTGACGTGACCCCGGAGGCGCAGGGGGCAGCCTGGGGCTGGGGTCTGCTGTTCGTCATGCTGCTCGGTCCGGTGCTGCTGCCCTGGTACGTGACCTGGACTCTCCCGCTCGCGTGGCTGCTGCCGCGCGCGCCGCGCGCCGTCGCGATCGGAACGGGGACGGCGCTCACCGTGTCGCAGTGGACCGCCGAGCCGGCGCAGTTCGCGCATGCCTACGACGTGAACGTGCTCTTCGGGCACTACGTGCTGACGCCGGTGGTGTTCGCCTTGCTCGTGTGGCTCGGCATCGACTTCCTACGCCGGGCGCGAAGCGGCGCGCCGCTCGACGGCGAGCCAGGTCACGTACCCGCCCACCCCGGCGAGAGCTGAGACGAGGACCGCCCCGGCCGGTCGGGCGAGCGGCACGCCGACCCGCTCGAGCGCAACGGCCGCGACGATAACGGCCGCCGTCCCGAATGCGGGGGCGAGGGCCGCGGAGAGGAACCCGTCGCAGGTCGCGGCGCGGCCCCATCCATAGCCGACCGCCGAAAGGAGCGCCAGCACCGCGAAGGTGGCCGCGACGATCCCGCCCGGCGAGGAGGGCAGCAGAGGGTCGACCGGCTGGAGACCCGACTGCGGCGCCGGGGCGCTCTCGGGCGCGGTGGTGAAGGCGAAGACGCCGGGCGCGATACGTGTGAGCGCGGCCCGATCGGAAGGTGCGCGGTCGAAGGGTACGAGTAGCAGGACCTGGAGGGCCGTGGCCCCGTCCCGATCGGCCGCTTTGCGAACGTCGGCGGCCGTGACCCTGGCGAGAGCCCGTCGCTCGGCGCTGGCCGGCTTGCCTGAAGCAGGCGTCGGTACCGAGACGAGGACGTCCCGGATCCGTGCCGGCGGCATCCCCGCCCGGATCACGTTGGCGGCGCGGGTGGCGAGGAACGAGACGGCAGGACCCTCGTCGTTCACCGTGAACACAAGCAGTGTCCCCGCCCTCGCCCCCGCGTATCCGTTGGCCGTCGTCACGCGCTCGAGCTCGAGGGGCGAGATGAACGGCGCCTGGCGCGCCCACGCAATCCACGAGCCGGCGAGCATCGCGACGGTGAGGGCAGCTGTTGCCGCGAACGCCAGAGCCCGCCTGGCGGCGAGTGCGCGCCACAGACGGACGAGACCAAGCGCCGCGAGTATCGGCACGACGTAGCCGAACGTGATGAACCTGTCGGCCGGGAATAGGCCGGTGGCGAGCGAGAACGCGACGCCGCCGGCGAACGTGATGCCCCAAGCGCGCAGGAACCGTCCAACGAACCCGGACGCGCGGCGGAGGCCGGCGATCGCGAGCGGGATCGACGCCCACTCCACGTACCGGGTCCACCGATGCACGAACCGGTCGAAGTACGCGCTTCGGAGCACGTCGGTGAGCCCCGCCCTTCGGAGGAACCCGTCCCGGGAGGTGTCGACCGCCGGCGGCCCCGGCCCGGCCTGGAGCGCGAGCAGTCCGGCGCCGAGAAGGGCTCCGCCGCCGAGTGAGGCCGCCATCACGCGGCGGGCCTCGCCGCTGTCGACGCGCCAGGCCAGCCCGGCGGAGAGCCCGAGGATCGCCAAGCCCATGAGGAAGAACAGCGGGTGTGCGAGCCCGGCCGCTCCGAGCAGGGCGGCGGCCCCGATCGTCGCGCGTCGGTTCGCGACGGCGAGCGCGACGCCGGCCGCGAGGAACAGCGCTCCGAACACCAGGCTCGCGAGATACCCGGCGGCGAGGTGGACGGCGAAGGTCCCCGTCAGTATCCCGGCGAGGACCCACGCGGCCCGCGACTGCGACTTCGCGCGTACGAGCGCCGCCGCGGCGGTGCCGATGCTCGCGCCGAGGACGCACTCGAGCGCGGCGAGCGAAGCGGTGAGCCGAAGGCCGAGACCGTCGAGGACCAGCGCCAGCGCTGGGACACCCGGTCGCTGAACCGCCGACAGCCCGTCGTGGCCAGCCAGTCGGGTCCACCACAAGTACACGGGTCCGTCGGGTCCGACCGGCATCTCGAGGTCGCGGACGACGAACAGGCCGAGGAAGAACAGCAGGAGGGCGGTCCAGAGGCCGGCGAGGAGGAGCCCGTCGGAGAGGAGGAGCCCGTCGGAGGGGATTCGGGCCGTTCGATCGGTCAGTCCGTGCACCTCCTCCACGATCGCGGACTCCTCCGCCGACCGTGCGCTCCCCGACGGGTCGTGCACCTCCTCCACGGCGCCCGACTGTAACAACCCATCGCCGATACAATCGCGGGTCCATGGCCGATCTGCTCGATCGCGATCTCGCCCAAGAGGTGCTCCGTGAGGCACGTGCCCGCGGAGGCGACCTCGCGGAGCTGTTCGTCGAGGAGCGCAACTCCGTCCAGATCCGCTTGGACGACGGCAAGATCGAGGAGCTGACGAGCGGCCTCGACCGCGGGGCCGGCGTTCGCGTCGGCCGCGGGACCTCGTACGGGTACGCGTTCTCCAACCGGTTGGATCGAGACGCGTTGCTCGAGGCGGCCGCGGCGGCTGCCTCGTCGGTCAAGGACGCTCAGGACGGAGGCCCGGGGGACGTGGTCGATCTACGCGTGCTGCGCGCATCCGTGATCCATCCGGCCGAGCGCCCCGCGTCCGCGGTTCCGGCCTCGACCAAGGTGGCGTGGCTCCGCGAGGTCGATGAGGCGGCTCGCTCCTTCAGCCCTGAGATACGTCAGGTGGCGGCGACCTACGGGGACTCGGTCCAGCGAGTGCTGATCGCGACCTCCGACGGGCGGTGGGTCGAAGAGGAGCGCCCGCGGGTTCGCCTGTACGTGACGGTCGTCGCCGCTCGCGACGGGAACATCCAGACCGGGAGCCACGGTCCGGCGGGCCTGGCCGGTGTCGAGTTCCTGGAGGGGCACCCACCCGTGAAGACGGCGGAGGTCGCCGCGCGACGCGCCGTCACGATGCTCGATGCGGTGGCCGCCCCAGCGGGCGAGATGGCGGTCGTGCTCGCACCCGGGATGGGAGGGGTTCTGTTCCACGAAGCCTGCGGGCACCCGCTCGAGGCCGACATCGTCGACAAGGAGGCGTCGGTCTACCGGGGGCGGATAGGGGAGCGGGTTGCCTCTCCGCTCGTGAACGGCGTCGACGACGCCACCGTTCCGAACGCCTGGGGCTCGTTCTCCTTCGACGACGAGGGAACGCCGGCGCAGCGGACCGTCATGTTCGAGGCGGGCGTGCTGCGCGGGTGGCTCTCCGACAGGCTCCGAGCGCAGAAGGAGGGCGTCGAGTCCTCCGGCAACGGGCGGCGGCAGTCCTACGCTCACCCGCCGATCCCCCGGATGTCGAACACCTACATCCTGAACGGCGCGTCGAGCGCCGAGGACGTCCTCTCGTCGACCGAGCGCGGCGTGTACGTGACGTCGCTCGGCGGGGGCGAGACCAATCCGGCGACCGGGGACTTCGTCTTCGGCGTCTCCGAGGGGTTCCTCATCGAGAGCGGCCGCGTGCTGGCGCCGGTTCGCGGCGCGAACCTCATCGGCCGCGCGATCGAGGTGATGTCCGCGGTGGACGCGGTCGCCGACGACTTCGGTACGTGGCAGGGGCACTGCGGCAAGGACGGACAGGCGGTGCCGGTGGACAGCGGCTCGCCGACGCTTCGGATCGCGCGGATCACCGTTGGAGGTACGGGTGCCTGACCTGGGCGACCTTTGCGCGGCTGCGGTGGGCGCGGCAGGGGAGGGCGAGGCGCTCGAAGCCTACGCCGAGGAGTCGAAGCGGACCGAGGTCACCGCGCACAAGGGCGAGGTGGAGGGTCTCACGTTCGCAGAATCGCGCGGCGTCGGCGTGCGGCTGATCGCCGGCGGGCGCCTCGGCTATGCGTACGCGGCCGATCCGACCCTCGACGAGGTTCGTGAAGCCGTTGCCCGGGCCCGGGAAGGCGCCGCCCTCGCCACCGAGGACGAGTTCAACGTGCTCGCTGCGGCCTCGGCGGCCGACCCGATCCCCTCGCTGTTCCGAGACGACCTGGCGGCGATGACGACCGACCGGAAGGTCACCCTCGCGCTCGACCTCGAAAGGCTGGCCACGACGACCGATACGCGCGTCACGAAGGTCGAACGGGCAGAGTACGGAGACGCCGTGTCTCGCGTCGCGATCGCCTCGACCGCGGGCCTGGCCACCGAGTACGAGCGGACGGATTGCTGGTGCGGTGTGTTCGCGCTGGCAGAGGACGGCGACGAGGCCCAGACCGGCTGGTCGTTCAGGATCGCCCGCGAGGTGGGAGAGCTGGAGTGGGCCGAGGTGGCGTCGGAGGCCGTGCAGCGCGGTGTGCGCCTGCTCGGCGCGCGAAAGCCTCCGTCCGCCCGTGTGCCGGTCGTGCTCGACCCGTTCGCGGGATCCTCGTTCCTCGGCGTGCTGGCCGGCGCGCTGTCCGCCGAGTCGGTTCAGAAGCAACGTTCGCTGTTCGCGGACCTGGTCGGCGAGCAGGTGGCCTCCGGCGCGTTCACGCTGGTGGACGACGGCAGGCTGCTCGCCGGCCCGGCGTGCTCTCCCTTCGACGACGAAGGCGTGCCGACCGGCCGGACCGAGCTCGTCGCCCGCGGCCGGCTGATGGGGTTCCTGCACGACACGTATACGGCGGCGCGGGGCGGCACGGTCTCCACCGGGAACGCGCGACGCGCCGGCTATCGCTCGCCCCCCGGCGTGGGCACCTCCAACTTCTTCGTCGAGCCCGGAGAGGCGAGCGTCGAGGACATCCTGCGGATGGCGGAGGGCGGCGTGCTGATCCAGGACGTCTCCGGCGTGCATTCGGGGGCGAACGCGATCAGCGGCGAGTTCTCCGTGGGGGCGACCGGTCTTCGGATCACCCGAGGCACCCTCGGCGAGCCGCTCCGCGAGATGACGGTCGCGAGCACCCTTCCGCAGATGCTGAGGGCGATCACCGCCATCGGCAGCGACCTGCGCTTCTTCACATCTGTCGGTGTGCCGACGATCCTCGTCGGCGAGATGACCGTCGCCGGGGTCTAGTTCGAGGCACCTGCTCCGCCGCCTGGGTCAGCCGCCGCCCGACTGATGCGCCGCCCGAGCGGCCGGCCGCTCAGGCCGTGGCCGACCGGACATTCGCTGCGATGATCCCGACGACCAAGACGGCGGCTGCAAGTCGGTACACGAGGAAGACCAGGAAGTCCTTCCTGCGAAGGAAGGAGAGCAGGAACGCGATCACGACGAAGCCGCTCACGGCTGCCGCGACGGTTCCCCATAGGAACGGCGCGGTCATGCCGGCCGGAAGGCCCGTCCGCAGGAGGTCGACGCCTTTGAACAGGCCGGCCCCGCCGATGATCGGAAGTGACAGCAGGAACGAGATCCGGGCGGCGGAGGCGCGGTCGAGGCCGTAGAGGCGTCCGGCCGTGATCGTGACGCCCGAGCGCGAGACGCCGGGCTGGAGGGCGACCGCCTGCGCGATTCCCAGCCCCAGGCCACCGAGCACCGAGAGGTCCTCGACCGACCTGCCGGTGGGGGCGCGCCTGTCGACCACGTACAGAACCACGGCGAACACCGCGAGCATCACCGCGATCAACCACGGAGCGCCGAGCTTGTCCTCGATCACGCCCTCGAAGGCCGCTCCGACGACGGCTCCCGGGATCGTGCCGATCACGAGCGCCCAGGCGATCCGTTCGTCGACGGAGGAGATCGAGCGGCTCCTGATCGAGCGGATCCACGCGGCCAGGTACTTGGCGACGTCCTTGCGGAAGTAGACGAGCGCCCCGACGAGCGTGCCGAGGTGCAGGGCTACGTCGAACGTCTTGTTGACGCTGGGGTTGTTCAGGATCGGCCAGTCGAACAGCCATGGGACCAGGATCAGGTGGCCGGAGCTCGAGATCGGGGCGAACTCTGTGACGCCCTGAGTGATCCCGAGCACGATTGCCTGGAGGATTGTCAGCGCGGCTCCCTCCGGTCCGGGAAGCGGCGCCCATGCTACACGGACCCCCGTCGTGGATCAGGGCTCGGCCGGCTGGATCGCCACGGAGAGATCCGCGAAGGCCTTTGCGTATGCCAAGCGCTCAGCATCCTCGGCCGACACGACGAGCACGAGCGAAGGCGCCGAGGCACCCGTGGGCGCGAGGCCTCCGCCGCCGTCGTCCCCGACGACGAGAAGTACCTCCAGACCCTCCGCAACGGTCTTGGTGTGCGGATGCGGACCGCCGAACGTCGCGAGCACGTCGACCCGATCGCCGGGCCCGACGGATCCGGTTGGGACATCCGCCTCCACGGAAAACGCCCGGAGTCCCGAAGGCACGAGCGATGCGACCGGGCCCGCGTCGGCCGCACCGAGCCGGGTCTCGGTCAAAGGCTCTCCCACGGCGAGGGCCGACCCGACCGTACGGCCGAGCGCTTGATCGATCGACCGAAGAGCTCCCGGCGGCGCGAACGCGCTCGGGATCTCCTGGATGCGGAGCGCATCCTCCCCGAGCACCGTCCCTCGGGCGACGGCCTCCGCGGCCACGACCACGGGGACGGGGGTGCCGACGGCGGGGCGGAGTGCCTCGAGCCTGGCCGCGTATCCGCGGACCAGGAGGAACGACAGTGCTCCGCAGGCGACCGACGCCAGTGCGAACAGCTTGGATGCCCGAGACCACCGCCTGCGCAAGGGTGTGCTCCTTCCGGCAGGGGGAATGCTCATGGGGATGCGGCGACGCTATCCGAGCTCAATGCCTCGCGCAGTGGCGTTTCTCACACTCCCCGAGGGCTCTTCACAGTCCGGGCGGCCTCTTCTGGGCAAGCGGCAGGACCCGGACGCGGAGCTCCTCCAGCGACTCGCGTCCGACGATCATCGCGACCGACTCGCGGATCCGCTCGCCGAGCTGCTCGGGATCGTCGGTCGTTCGGAAACGAAGCTCGACTGTGACCAGGACGGGTTCGGCGCTCATGAGTTGCTCCTACCTCGGCAGCCTGACACGGAGCCGATGGTACTCGGGCTCAGACCTCGGACCGCGCGCCCTTCAGCGCGGTGGCACAAGGGCAGTCGCGTTCGGCCGGGAGCGCGGGGATCACCGCGAACAGCAGGTCACGGAGCCTGGAGTTGTTCTCGGCGAAGACTCGCAGAACCTCTTCGTTGGTGACCGGCGGCTCCCCTTCGAAGCCGATGTCGTAGTCCGTGATCAACGAGATGTTCGCGTAGCAGATCTCCAGCTCGCGCGCGAGAACGGCCTCCGGGTACTGGGTCATGTTGATGACCTCCCACCCGGCGGCCGTGAACCACGCCGATTCCGCCCGGGTGGAGAAGCGGGGTCCCTCGATCACGACGACCGTCCCGCGGTCGTGCATCGGGATCCCGAGCTCGTGCCCCTTGGCGACGGTCACGGCGCGCATCGTCGGGCAGTACGGGTCGGCGAACGAGACGTGGATGGTGTCCGGCCCGTCGTAGAACGTGGCCACGCGGTCGCGGGTTCGGTCGACGAGCTGGTCGCACACGACGAAGTCGCCGCGCTTCACTTGCGGCTGCAGCGAGCCGCAGGCGTTCGGCCCGAGGATCCGCTGCACGCCGAGCTCCTTCATCGCCCACAGGTTGGCGAGATACGGGATCCGATGCGGCGGGAACTGATGGCGAACGCCGTGCCGGGGGATGAATGCGACCCGTCGGCCGCCGACCTCGCCCACAACGGGGGGCGCCGAGGGCTTGCCGTAGGGTGTGTCGACGTCCACGGTCTTGGTCCCCTCGAGGAACGCGTAGAACCCCGAGCCCCCGAAGACGCCGATCGTGGCCGTGCTCACGAGCTCTTCCCACCGCTGGGCGTGTCGGCCTTGCCTCCCCCCGAGGGCTTGGCCGCTGGCGTTCGATCGGAGGTCGAGGAGGACCCGCACGAGGGCTCCAGACAGGGTCGCGTCTTCGGCTTCTCGACCTTGGAGCGGTTGTCGGTCGTGTAGAAGCCCTTGCCCTTGAGAACGATGCCGGGGGGATGGAAGAGCTTGCGGAGCGGGCCGCCGCACACGCCGCACGTGGTGAGCGGCTGCTCCGCAAAACGCTGGACCACCTCGACGTGCTGGCCACACTGCGTGCATGCGTACTCGTACGTGGGCATGGCGGAAGTGTAGCCGACGTCTTCGTGCCCACCGTCCGGGGACTGGAGGGTCGAGGCGACGCCGGGGTAGACTGCTGGCCCGCCGAGAGAAGGGCGCTCACGATGAAGGTGAGGAAGGCCGTCATCCCGGCAGCCGGGCTAGGGACCAGGTTCCTACCGGCCACGAAGGCGCAGCCCAAGGAGATGCTGCCGATCGTGGACAAGCCGGCGATCCAGTACGTCGTCGAGGAAGCCGTCCGCTCCGGCCTCGATGACATCCTGATCATCACCGGTCGCGGCAAGCGGACGATCGAGGACCACTTCGACCGCTCGTTCGAGCTCGAGCACGTCCTCGAGACGGCGGGCAAGTTCGACGAGCTGAAGCAGGTTCGGGAGATCTCGGATCTGGGGACCGTCCACTACATCCGGCAGCGGGATCCGCTCGGCCTCGGGCACGCCGTGGCCGTCGCCGAGGACCACGTCGCCGGCGAGCCGTTCGCCGTGCTCCTCGGCGACGACATCATGAGCCCGGATAGCTCTTTGCTGCCGGAGATGTTGCGTATCCACGAGCGCTACGGCCGCAGCGTCATCGCCGTTCAGGAGGTCCCCCGGGACGAGATCTGTCTCTACGGATGCATCCAGCCCGAGTTCGTGGAGGAGCGTCTCGCCCGGGTCGTGTCCATCGTGGAGAAGCCCACGCCCGATGAGGCCCCATCGAACCTCGCGGCGATAGGCCGGTACATCCTAACGCCGGAGATCTTTGACGCGCTCCGCGAGACGCAGCCCGGGCGCGGGGGGGAGATCCAGCTCACCGACGCCATCCACCTTCTCGCCCAGGAGCAGGCGGTATACGCCTACGTCTTCGAGGACGGCCGTTTCGACGTCGGGAACAAGCTGGACTACCTCAAGGCCACCATCGAGCTCGCGATCGACCGTGAGGACGTGGGTGAGGGGCTTCGCGAGTACCTTGCCGACCTCGTCCAGCGGAAGAAGCTGATCTAGGCTTCCGACCTCCACCCGGGAGGCACACCCGGGCCGGTGGTTAGACTTGGCCGAGATGGCCATGAGCCCGCCCCACGCCCACGATCACGACGACGGCGAGGGTCTCCTGTCGGTCGAGGAGGCGCGCGAGAGGGTCCTAGCGCAGATCGAGCCCCTCGCTCCGTTGCAGCTACCACTTCAGGAGGCCTGCGGTTGTGTGCTCGCCGAGGACGTGGTGGCCGCGGTCGACATCCCGGATTTCTCCTCGTCCGCCATGGACGGGTTCGCGGTCCGTGCCGGCGATGTGGTCGCTGCGGCGCCCCTGGCTCCTGTCGAGCTTCGGATCGTCGGACGGGCCCTCATCGGACGGCGACCCGAGTCCACCGTCGGCGGCGGTGAGGCGGTCCGGATAGCGACGGGGGCGCCGATCCCCGCCGGTGCCGACGCGATCGTGCCGATCGAGGACTGCGAGGTCGTGGGGGAGAGGGTGCGGATACTCGTCCCCATGCCCGAGGGCACGCACGTCAGGCCGAGCGGGGAGGACGTGAAGGTGGGAGAGGCACTCGTTCGGGCCGGGCGTCGTCTGGGAGCGCCCGAGCTCGGGCTCCTGGCGACCGCCGGGATCTCGCACCCGCTCGTGCACCCGCAGCCCCGTGTGGTCGTGCTCTCGACCGGCGACGAGCTGGTCCCACCCACGCAGGGCGCGCAATACGGGCAGGTCCACGACTCGAACGCGTACATCCTCTACGGGGCGCTGCGGGAGGTAGGAGCCGTCCCGGTCATGGCCGGCATCGTTCACGACGACGCCGACGCGCTGCGCGAGACGGTTCTGAACCACATGGTTCAGGCGGACGCCTTCGTCTCCTCGGGAGGCGTTTCCGTCGGAGAGCGGGACGTCGTCAAGGCGGCCTTCTTCCGCAGGGGAGACGTGGACTTCTTCAAGGTGGCGATGCAGCCGGGCAAGCCACAGGGCTTCGGCCACATCGAGGGGAAGCCGTACTTCGGGCTGCCGGGAAACCCGGTCAGCGTGTTCGTCTCCTTCGAGGTGCTCGTGCGCCCGGCGATCCTGAAGATGATGGGACGCAAGAACCTCTACCGGCCGGAGGTCATGGCCCGCCTGGAAGCCGACCTCCCAGGGTCCAGGGCCAGGACCCAGTTCGCGAGGGTGTCCGTGCGTCGCGACGGCGACGGCTATCTGGCTGCGCCCACAGGGGGCCGCGGCTCGAACCTCATCGCGACCGTCGCTCGGGCCAACGGCCTGGCGATCGTTCCCGCCGGCGTCGAGACGGCCGCCGCGGGCAGCGAGGTCTCGGTCCTCCTCTTCCGACCCATGGAGTGAGGATGCCCGAGGACGTCGCGCGCATCGTGGATGTCGGGGGAAAGGAGATCAGCGAGCGGCAGGCCGTGGCGGAGTGCATCATCACGACGACGCCGGACGCGTGCGCGCAGCTCGTGGCCGGGACGCCGAAGGGGAACCCGATCGAGGCGGCGAGGATCGCCGGCGTGATGGCGGTGAAACGCACCCCGGACCTGCTTCCGTTCTGCCATCCGATCGCCGTCACGGGTGCCGAGGTCCTCGTCGAGCCCGACCCGGCGGCCGGCACGATCCGCGTCCGGACGACGGTTCGCGCGAAGGATCGCACGGGGGTCGAGATGGAGGCGCTGACGGGCGCTGCCGTCGCCGCGCTGTGCCTGTACGACACGGCGAAGGCCTACGACCGGGCCGCGCGAGTCGACGGCCTGCGGCTCCTAGAGAAGCGTGGCGGCAAGAGCGGCCGCTACCGAGCCGGGGCGCCGTAGCCGCTCTGTGGCCCTGAGCCTCCCCCGCCACCTCCCCCACACGACCTACAGCCGGAAATTTCAGTCTTGGTATTTGTTCGTCCATATGTTGGGTGTTAGCGTGCAGTTCCAGCCCAGATGTTGTGGCGGACCGGGGTTCCGACGAACAGGGGGCTGGTCGGGTGAGTTGGCTCTTTCTGACGGCCCTGGGCATCATATGGGCCGCCTTCCTTCTTTCCTCGGAATGGCGGAAGGCGCCGCCCCAGCGGACCGTGGAGGACTTCGAGCGAAACATGGAGCTGCTTGCGGGGACAGAGAGGGTCGGGAGGGGCCGCTGGATCGTCACGCCCCGGAAGGGGATCCCGT
>JBFMCN010000023.1:22183-32157 GCA_040754475.1 Actinomycetota bacterium
GCCCACGCCAGGGCACGTGAGCGGCGCCGCCAGGTCTTGATCTTCCTTCTAGAGTGCATCGGCCTCACGTTCCTCATCGGTCTCGTGCCGCCGCTTCGCGCCATGTGGTGGGGGACGTTCGCGTTCGCAAGTCTCCTCGCCGTCTACGTGTGGACGCTGCTTTCGATCAAGCAGCGAAGCCCGGAGGTACGCGCTCGTCGGCGCGCGCAGGAGGCGAACGTGCCTGCGAAGCCGCGGCCGGCGCGCCAGCGGTACGTGTCGGAAGGGCGCGTGGCCCGTCCGTCGTTCAACGGTCTCGGGGCGCTCGGCGCCGACGACCTGGCCGGTATCGTCGTGCGGCCGGCTCGCGACGTCGGCATAGCCCGCGTCTAGGCCGGCGGTGAACCTCGACGACATCTCCGACGGCGTGCGCCGTCGCTTCGATCAACGCATGGAAGCGCGAGAGCGCGCGCTCCCGGCGGCCCGTCGCGCGATCCGCTCGTGCGCGAACGCGATCCGCGCGATCCATCGCGCAGAGTGGGACGTCGCGCACCGTCTGATGGACGAGGCGAGGGCCGCGATCGACGATGGGCTCGAGGCCGTCCGCAACAATCCTGAGATCCGGTACGCCGGCTACCTCCAGGACGCCCAGAAGGAGTACGCAGAGGCTCGACTCACCGAAGCGGTGGTCACGGGAGCGGGGAACCTCCCGACTCCAGAGGACCTCGGCGTCGAGGACGCGCCCTATCTGAACGGGATGGCCGAGGCGATAGGCGAGGCCAGGCGGTACATCCTCGACCTGCTCCGACAGGGGGAGGTCGACCGCGGTGAAGCCGTCCTGTCGGCCATGGACGACATGTACTACGTGCTGGTCTCGATGGACTACCCGGACGCGATCACGCTCAACCTCCGGCGCTCGACGGACGTCGCGCGGAGCCTGATCGAGAAGACGCGTGGCGACCTTTCGATCGGGATCGTGCAGCGGGACCTCCGGGACGCGATCGACCGCCATACGAGGGACGTTCTCGGCAGGGACTGACGTGGCCGTCCGGAAGGACACCATCAAGAAGCAGTTCGCGGAAGCCATTCCGCCACTGTTGGAGCCGGGCGAGCGACCCGTAGCGGCGGTGTTCATGCAGTCCGGCGTGAGCCCCTGGGTCTATGTGTGGAGTGGGTTGCCCGGCCTACTCGTCGCGTACGCGGCGGGGCTCGCCCAGTACTACGTCGTGCTGACCGATCGCCGCGTCCTGTTCCTGTGGGCCTCGATGATCTCGGCGCGCCCCAAGGGGCTTGCATGGGCCGATCCGCGGTCTCAGCTCTCCGTGAGCCAGGTCAGGCCGGGCAAGGTGTTCACGACGTTCCGGTACACGCCGCACGGGAAGAGGTCGATCCGGGTGAACGTCCACCGTATGTGGCGCGACGAGCTCCAGGCCTTCCTACGAGAGCTGGCGCCGGTCGGCTATCAGTCCTGGTAGGTGCCTCTGCTACGCTAGCCGCCGATCTCGGGGGTGTAGCTCAGACCGGTAGAGCGCTGCCTTCGCACGGCAGAGGTCGGCGGTTCGAATCCGCTCACCTCCACAGAGACGGGACCTAGTCACGGGCCTCGTTCTTCGTCTTGGGGCGCCTTGGGGTAGGGCGCGTTGTGCTTGGAGCGGCCCCCGGTCTGCTTAGCTGTGGACTAGGGAGGCTTGAGCGACCCTTGTCTCCCTGTCTACATGAACTTGCGTCTCTTGAAAGCGCGAAGGTCGGCGGGACTCAACTGGAACCACTCGCCGTTCCTCCGGCGCTCCGCGAACCTGCGATGCCAGTAGGCCTCGATTCCGGCCGGGTCGTCTGTACGGATGACATGAACCTGGGAGACGCGTTCGGGAAGCTGGATCGCGAGTTCGTATGTCCTTCGGCCGACTGAGTTCGTTCGCCCGAGCTTGTAGTAACGACCCGACTTGAGCAGGTAGACGAAACCGAAGGCCTCCTCCGCGCGAGCTGCCGACTCATCCTCTTCCGGCTCTTCCTGCTCTTGCAGGAGCGGTTGGACGAGTTCGAGAACGTCGCCGGAGTCCGACTGGCTCCGGCACCACTCTGCGATCTTGCTCGCAAGGTCTCGTTTCGAGCCGAGTCTCTCGAAGACGCCGCGGCTGGGGAACGAGGGGTCTTCCCGCCTACGAAGCGCCAGCTCTTGCCAGGTGGGCATCCGACCGAGGGTCCGAGTCACGTCGGCCAGCCGTGACAGGACTTCCTGTTGGTCGCGTGGACCCTGAAGGAGATTCGGCTCGAATCCCGCCTCTCGCACGGCGTCACCGAAACGAGCCCAGTACCGGAACACATCGCCCTGGCTGATTCCGGTGTGAGCGGCGAAGCGCTTCCGGCCGAGGGGCTTGCCCCCGTTCTCCTCGGCCGTACGCCTTATCTCCGCGAGGATGTGTTCCCGGCGAACCATGCTGGGTCAAGTATGCACTTCGCTGCAAGCCCGAGCCCCCTCCCCGGGAATGGGCACGTCGCGGATGGGTCCGGCCAGGGCGGTGGCGACAAGTGATACTGAGCCGTGGCGGAAACCGGTATTCAAGGCCGGCGAAAGTCGGTAATGTGGGGCGATGAGCGACTCCGGGTATCGGCCAAGGCTACTCGACTCCCTTCTCAAGGAGTTGATGGGCGAGCTTCCGGCAGTGATGGTGACCGGGCCTCGGGCGACGGGCAAGACCACCACCTCCGAGCGCCATGCGGCCACCGTGGTTCACCTGGACCGACCTGCCGAGGCCGCCGTGTTCAGGGCAGATCCCGACGCCGGACTGGCCGAGCAGGATGAACCCGTCCTTCTCGATGAGTGGCAGGAGGTGCCCGTGATCCTTGGCGCCGTCAAGCGTGCCGTTGACGACGATCCCAGGCCGGGCCGATTCCTGCTGACCGGCTCGGTGAGAGCTGATCTCGAGGCGGTGACCTGGCCAGGGACCGGTCGGATCGTGCGCGTCCCGATGTATGGAATGACCGTACGCGAACAAGAGGGAAGGGTCGGGAGGCGCCCGTTCCTCGACCAGCTGTCCTCGGGGGACCTCCCGGTGCTTCCCGCGGAGCGCCCCGGCCTTCGCGAATACGTGCGGCTGGCGCTCACGGGCGGCTTCCCGGAGCCCGCCCTTCACATGGGGCAAGGTGCCCGTGTCCAGTGGCTGGATAGCTACTTGGAGCAGCTGCTCACCCGGGACGCGGCCGGCATCGACCCAGGACGTGACCCGGCCCGACTGCGCCGGTACTTCGAGGCGTTTGCGATAAGCACGGCGGGCGCCGTCGCCGACACCACCCTGCTCGAAGCAGCCGGTGTCAACCGCAAGACCGCGCTTGCCTACGAGCGACTCCTCACGAATCTGTTCGTCGTGGAGGCGACACCCGCGTGGACCTCGAATCGGCTGAAGCGACTGGCCCTAAGGCCCAAGCGCTACCTCGTCGATCCGGCTCTGGCCGCCGCGGCACTGAGGCTTGACCAGAGTGCGGTGCTTCGCGACGGCGACGTGCTTGGGCGTCTACTCGAGACCTTCGTTATGTCGCAGCTCAGATCCGAGCTCGCCGTGTGCAGAACGCGACCCCGCCTATACCACTTGCGTGACGAGCACGGGCGTCACGAGATCGACATCGTGGCCGAACTCGGCGGTGGCGATGTCCTCGCATTCGAGATCAAGGCCGATGCTGCCCCCACACGCCACGCGGCGCGTCACCTCGAGTGGCTGCGGGAGCGGATCGGGGCGCGGTTCCTCCGCGGGGTGGTGTTTCACACGGGTCCTGGTTTGTACGAGCTCGACGAACGCGTGATCGCCGTCCCGATCTGCGCTCTCTGGGCCTAGCCTCCCGCCACGGGTCGGTTCGGTCCGCGGCCGGTCGACCTCGCAGGGCCCTAGCTGCAGGTGTGCGCCTGGAGCTGCTCCATGGATGGCGGATCCATCGTGAGCAGCTCCTCCACGGTCACCGTCTGAAGGCCCCGCTCCTTGATGAGCTCGATGATCTCGGGCAGGGCCGCCAGGGTCGTGCCGCGGTTCTCGTGAAGAAGGACGATGTCGCCGGGCGACAGGTGGTCCACGAGGTTCTGGTAGATCTGGCTCGCACTTGCGCCCTGTGAGTCCTGGCTGTCGAGGCTCCACAGCACGCTGATCATCCCCTGGGCCCGGATGAAGCTGTCCAAGGCTTCGTCGTGCCGTCCAAGCGGCGGACGGAACACGATCATGGGCTCGCCGGTCTCGGCCTCTGCGGCCTCGCGCGTGCTGACGATCTGCTCTTCGAGCTCGCTCTGCGTCATGCCGTCCACGGGTCCGTGGTCCCAGGTGTGGTTCCCGACGGAGCCGAGGTCCGCTTCCTGCTCGAGGAGGCCCTCGAACCGCGAGTCCGAGTAGAGCTTGCCGACCGTGAAGAACGTGGCCGTCATGCCGTTCGCCTTCAGCAGGTCGATCGTCTCCTGCGTGTAGGGGCCCGGCCCGTCGTCGAATGTGAGCGCGACGAGTGGCTGCGTCCCTGCTCCGCAGTGGACGGGCTCCCCGGCTTCGATCAGCCACAGAAGCGCGGACTCGTCGGCGTCCGGTATGGGTGTCTCCGAGGCGCCCGTGTCGGCGGAGCCGCCGATGGCGCCGCCTACCTTGGCGTGCTTGGGCGGGTGACGGCCGGCGGGCGTCGATCCTCGGGCTGAGGCGGCGTCGTGGTTCCAATGCGGGGAGAACGCGACGAGCAGGGTGATGAGGACGAGCATGGCGGCGCAGAAGCCAACGAAGCCCCGTCGGTCCGCGAGCTTGGGCGGTCGGCCGCGGGCGGGAAAGCTGAACTCCTCTGCCATGGGGTACGGCCCCGTGCGCGCCGAGTATATGCGAGCGGTCGTCGAAGCCACGGGACTTCGTCCGGCACATCGAGCTACCCGCCGGGTCGTAGGATGCCGCGCATGAGGATCGCTCTGTGCCAGATGAACTCGCGCGACGACGTCGACGCGAACCGTCGACGAGCCGGTGAGTCGCTGGACGAAGCCGCCGCGGGCGGTGCCGACCTGGCCGGGCTCCCCGAGGTCTGGACCTACATGGGCCCTGCCGGGCGCCTTCGCGATGTCGCGGAGCCCATTCCGGGCCCGACCAGCCTTTGGCTGGCGGATATGGCCCGGCGCCACGGGATGTGGATCCTCGGCGGGAGCATCCTCGAGGCCGGCGAGGAAGGGAAGGTCTACAACACCAGCCTGCTCGTCGACCGTGAGGGCGAGCTCGTCGCGCGCTACCGGAAGATCCACCTGTTCGACGTCGAGCTTCCCGGCCAGCCGCCGATCCGTGAGTCGTTCACCTACACCCCGGGGGACGAGATCGTGACGGCGGAGACCGAGTTCGGCCGGATCGGCCTGTCGATCTGCTACGACGTGCGGTTCCCGGAGCTCTACCGGGCACTCGTTGCCCGGGGCGCGGAGATCGTCGTCGTACCCTCGGCCTTCACGTTCGAGACGGGGAAGGACCACTGGGAAGTGCTGCTGCGCGCCCGTGCGATCGAGGGGCAGACGTTCGTCCTTGCGCCGGCGCAGTGGGGGACGTGGGGACCCTCAGAGCAGAACCGTCGCTGCTACGGCAACAGTCTCGCCGTCGACCCTTGGGGGCGCATCGTCGCCCGGGCGCCGGACGGGGTCGGCGTGACCTTCGCCGAGCTCGACATGGAAGAGGTTCGCCGGGTCCGCGAGCGCCTGCCGGCGCTGAGCCACCGCCGCCTGAACCTGCTCTGCTGAGCTTCGGATCCCCCCGTTCCGGCCCTTCAGATCCCCCGTTCCGGCGCGCCGATCCCTCAGTTCCGGATCTCGCGCTCAAGACTTGAGCCCGTTTCCGCCGATATACCTGCTGTAGTACATACGGGTCGGTCCCGAAACGGCAAACCGCCGGTAACGGCGGGACGCAAAGCCACGGGCCTCGCCGCTCCGAAGGGAGCGAGGGCGGCCGAGCTGCCGAAAGACTGAGCCCCCGACTTGGGAGCCTGTCCACCGGGACCCAGTCGGGAGGTACGCCGTGACCGGAGTCGGGACCAGGGGCCGAAGGGCCACCGCCGCCATCCTCGTTCTGGCGGTGGCGTTCCTCGCGGAAGGTCTCGTCCCCCGGGCGGCAGATGCCGCCTCCGCGCAACCGCGCGACCGGATGCTCGCCCTGACGAACCAGGACCGGTCGGAGCACGACAAGATCCAGCTCGCCCTGGACGCGCAGCTGTCGCGGTACGCGAAGCAGCACAGCCGACAGATGGCGGACAAGGGGTACCTGTTCCATACGACCGATCTCGCCGCGAAGCTGAAGGGGCGCGACTGGTCGGTCGGCGGCGAGAACGTAGGCGTCGCTTCGACGCTCGCGAGCCTCGAGAAGGCATTCATGCGCAGCAAGAACCACCGCAAGAACATCCTGCGCAAGGGGTTCGACTTCGCCGCCGTCGGGGTGTTCAAGAAGGACGGCGACTTCTGGGTCACGGTCATCTTCTACGGCTAGCCCCTCCCGACCTAGCTGTAGACGGGGCGCCCGGGCCACGAAGGGCCCGGGCGCCCCAACCATCCTCACGGGTACTCGTCAGATGCTGATCAGGTGTTCGTCCGCGGTCACGCGCTGGCGTTCAGCAGCGGCAGATCCTCGGGCGTGTCGAGGTCGATCGGCGAGTCCTCGTCGACGGCGACGTCGTCGACCCACTGTGGGTGTTCCGCGATCAGCCCACGAGCCCCCGTGTCGCCCTGGAGCCTGATCGCCTCCGGCCAGATCTCGCGCGACAGCAGAGCGGGTCCCGGGCCGTCTCGGAAGCGGAGCCTGACGATCCGCGGACGCCGACTCTCGAAACCGCGGACCAGTGTCAGGACGTGCTCGGAGGTGATCCGCGGCTGATCGGCGAGGAGGACGACGGCCGCATCGCTGCCGGCATCGGCCGCTTCGAGCCCGGCCGCCAGCGAAGTGGACTGGCCGCGTTCGAAGTTCGGATTCAAGACCGTCCGCGCGTTCGAAGGAAGGCGAAGGGCGGCCTCGACCCGCTCGGCCTTGTGCCCCAGGACCACGAGGACTTCGTCCAACCCGGCGCCGACGGCCGCGTCGACCGCGTGCTGCACGAGCGGCTTGCCGTCGAGCTCGAGCAGCTGCTTCGTATGGCCGAACCTGGAGGAGGTCCCGGCCGCGAGGACGACACCGGTGATCACCTCGCCTCGGCCTCGGACCGACCGTGGATGGGCCCCTTCCGCTCCTTCAGGAAGCCACCAGCGCGGCCGCGCTTGACGGCGAGGATCTCCGCGACGATCGCCTGCGCGATCTCCTCGGGCCCCTCGCTCCCGAGGTCGAGACCGGCAGGACCGTGGATCCGGCTCCGTTGCTCCTGCGTGGGGGAGACGCGTTCGTCGGCCAGCTCGCGCAGGAGCCGTTCCGTGCGGGCGGCCGCTCCGAGCATGCCCACGTACGGCGCTTCAGAGGAGATGAGCGATCGCAAGTACTCCTTGTCGCGCAGGAAGTTGTGGGTCATGACGACGACGAAGGTCCGGTCGTCGACTCCCGCCGCGGCTGAGATCTCGTCGGGCCGCTCGACGTGCACGAACCCCGAGGCCTCCGGGAAGCGCTCGCCGTTCAGGAACGCCGGACGGTCGTCGGCGACCAGCACTCGCCAGCCGAGCCACGACGCGGTGCGCACCAGGGCGATGGCGTCGTGGCCGGCTCCGCAAACGACGAGACGAAGCGGCGGCTCCAGAACCTCGACGAAGGCACGAACCTCGCCGCCCGGGGCGGGTATGACCCGAGTCTCCGAACGCTCCTGCCCGAGCAGGTCCATCGCGATGCTCTCGGCCCGCGCGTCGGTCTCGGGGCTCCCGAGGCTCCCCTGGACGTATCCCTCGGGCCCGACGAGAAGCCGGTTGCCCTGGTCCACGCCGGGAACGGAGGAGTCGAGGACCGTGACCATGCAGATCGGCCGCTCTTCCTCGATGGCCATGCGGAGAGCGCCTGCCACCTCGGCCGCCTTCTCGGCCGGTTCCACGAACACATCGATCGCGCCGTTGCAGCCGAGCCCCCAGCCCCAGACGGCCTCGTCGTCGGCCGTGAGGTCGTAGTAGGCCATCTGCGCCCGACCGTCGGCCATGACGAGCTTGGCGACTTCGGCGACGTCTCCCTCGAGGCACCCCGCGCTGATGTTCCCGATCGGGTCCCCCGACTCTGGAACCAGGAGACGGGCTCCAGGACGACGGAAGGCCGACCCCCGGACCGAGACGACCGTGGCGAGCGCCATCCTCTCGCCCCGTTCGCGGAGCGACTCGATCGCCGCCAGGACCTCCGTGATCTCGCTCATGCGACCAGCGCTTTGCGCTTCGCGGGTTCGGCCTCGGGACGTCCGCAGCCCCCGCCTCAGTAGAGATACCACGCGGGAGCTTCTGGAAACGCTCGACGAGGGTGCCGATCGTTGCTTTGACGCCGAGCGCCGGGTCTGCGTAGATGAAGGGCATGCTCCTGCTCACGCACCTGCTGGCGGCCGAGCGCCTTTCGTTCGGCGACTGGTTCGAGCTGCACGGCGTGAAGATCGCCGTCTACGCGGTTGCCACGATCGTCCTCACGATCGTCGCCCGCCTGGTGGTACGTCGGTTCGCGAAGAGGCTGGAGGGCAAGGGGAGCTTCACCCAGGAGCTCAACCTCCAGCGTGCGGCCACCCTCGCGCACGCGCTGTCGGCGGCCTTCATCGTCGCGATCTGGGCGGTCGGCGTCCTCCTGATCCTGGGCGAGTTGGACGTGCCATTGGCCCCGCTCCTCACTTCCGCCGGCATCGTGGGCGTGGCGTTGGGCTTCGGGGCACAGAGCATCGTCCGAGACACGTTGTCCGGGTTCTTCATCCTGCTCGAGAACCAGTTCGGCGTCGGCGACGTCGTGGGTGTCCAGACGACCGGCGGTCTGGTCTCGGGCAAGATCGAATCGCTCACGCTGCGGGTCACCACCCTGCGCGACTTCGACGGGACCTTGCACGTCGTACCCAACGGGAACATCCACTTCGTGAGCAACAAGTCGCGGAACTGGGCCCGGGCAATCGTCGACGTCCGCGTCGGATACGGCGAGGACGTCGACAAGGTCCGCCGCACGCTGGAGGAGCTCTTCGACGAGGTTCGCTTGGACGAGGTGCTCAGCGACTGGATCCTGGAGGGGCCGAGCATCCTCGGTGTCGAAAAGCTGGCCGACTACGCTCTCGTGGTCCGGGTCGTTGCCCAGACCCGGCCGTCGAAGCGATGGGACACCGAACGGCAGCTTCGTGAGCGCATCACGGTTCGCCTGTCGGAACGAGGGATCCGGGTGCCCGTTCCCCCGGTGATCGCTCCACGTCCCGGCGAGCCCGAACGCTGACGGACCGCTCGACTACGGGTAGGTCCAGGTCAGGTCGGAACAGTCTGGGGCCTCCGACGGGGTCGGGAGCTTCCTTGGCGGCTGGACGAAGGTCCACCATCCCAAGAGCCTCCCGGGTGGGCTCCACATCGCGTCAGTTCTGACGATCTTGCCCGTGTACACGTTGACCGCCAGCCACGGAGCCGTCCTCGCCTTGCCGGCAGCCACTGCCTTCACGTCGGAGGCTCCGAGCACCAGCACAGTGTCCTTCCCGCCGGGGAGGATCGGCCAGGGGTTCTCCGAATACCCCCAATCGATGTCTGTGCCCTGGTAGAAAGCGTGGGAGCCGAAGTACTCGCAGTTGAACCTGAAGAGGCGGAGGCTGTAATCGTCGGGGTAGAAGTCCTGAGCGACTGGGATCACGTACTCGTATGGTGTCACCCAGGCCACGCCGGTGAAGATATCCGTGCTGACCGGCCGCTCCACGACACCCCACAGCGTGAGCGACGCGTCCTGCGCGGCCTTCCCGAAGTCGACGTTCAGGAGGATCTCGAGGCGGGTGGGGGCGTTGGACGTCCGGAACAGCGTGAGGGAGAACATCCAGGACCCCGGGTACCCATAGATGCCGAAGGGTGCCTCCGCATAGCGAAGGGGCACGGTGACGGGGAGAAGACCCTCGGGCCCGAACGTCAT
>JBFMCN010000024.1:0-6661 GCA_040754475.1 Actinomycetota bacterium
GGGCCGGGACCATCCGGCGCCCGGCGAGTCGGCTGTTCGAGTCGACCGAAGTCTCGCCCGAACGAGCGGCTAGACTGGCTGAGTGGTCACGATCGCCCACATCTCGGACCCTCACGTCGGGTCGCCCTACTTCGTACCGCACCTGATGAATCGGGTAATCGTTGAGCTGAACGAGCTGAATCCCGATGTCGTGGTCTGCACCGGGGATCTGACGAACGAAGGCTACCGGCAGGAGTACAAGAACTGGGTCGCGTATGCGGAGCGCTTGAACGCCCCGACGTACACGGTGCCCGGCAATCACGACGCGCGGAACGTCGGATACCTGCACTTCGAGGAGCTGATAGGCCCGCGCGATTGGAGCGTCGATGTCAAGGGTGTGCGGATAGTCGGCGCCGACTCGAGCGAGCCCGACCTCAACGAGGGTCAGATCGGACGCGAGCGCTACCCGTGGCTCCGCGAGCAGTTCTCGGTGCAGGCGGCACTGCGGGTGTTCGCCCTCCACCACCACGTGATCCCGGTACCGGGCACGGGCCGGGAACGGAGCACGGTGGCCGACGCAGGGGACCTCCTCGAGGAGCTGATCGGAGCAGGTGTTCAGATAGTCCTGTCGGGTCACAAGCACGTGCCGTACGTGTGGCGGATCGAGAGTCTCTATGTGGCCAACGCCGGCACGGTCTCGTCTCTGCGGCTGCGGGGCTACACCAAACCCTGCTACAACGTCCTCGACTTCGAGGGTGACGAGGTGAAGATCTCCCGCAGGGTCCCCTTCGGCGGGAGTAGCGTCATTGCCCACTTCTCGTTGTCGACGGGGTGGCAGCACCATCGAGAGTCGGAGCTGCCGGTCAAGCAGGCGGTCGCGCAGACCGAGTAACCGGACCAGCGGCGCGATCACATCGGAGGGGTAGTCGTGAGGGTCCTTGTTCTCGTGGACGGGGAGCATTACCCACCGGTTACACGCTGGGGGATCCAGGCCGCGCGAACGATGGGGCACGACGTGCTGGCCGCGCTGTTCCTGGGCGGCACGGAGAAGGTCCTACCGGGTGAGCTCCCAGACCTCGGAGTACCGGTGCTGCCGGCAGGAGAGGATTCGATGGGGGCACTCGCCGACGCGATCGACCACGTCCGGCCGCAAGCCGTGTTCGACCTATCCGACGAGCCGGTCGTCGGATACCGGGAGCGGATGGGGCTCGCCGCTGTTACGCTCGTCCACGGGATCCCGTACGTGGGACCGGATTTCCGCATCGATCCCCCAGTGTTCGGGTCGCCGCTGCCGGTGCCGACCGTTGCCGTCATAGGGACGGGGAAGCGCACCGGGAAGACGGCCATCGCGGGGGAGGTCGCCAGGGTAGCGGCGCGCGACGGCGCCAAGCCGGTTGTTGTCGCCATGGGCCGCGGCGGTCCACCCGAGCCCCAGGTGGTTGAGGCCGGCAGCATCGACCTCGCCCGCCTGCTCGTCCTCGCTCGGCGAGGGGAGCACGCGGCGTCGGACTATCTCGAGGACGCTCTAACCACTGGTGTCGCGACGGTCGGCGCCCGCCGCTTGGGCGGCGGGCTTGCCGGCGCGCCGCTCGTCACGAACGTCCGCCAGGCTGCTGAGCTAGCGGTTGGGCTCGACCCCGACTTGGTCGTGCTGGAGGGAAGCGGGTCGGCCCTTCCTCCCATCCCTTGGGATGCCGGAATCCTGGTCGTACCGGCGGACGCGCCACCAGAGTATCTCGGCGGCTACCTCGGTCCCTACCGACTGTTGCTATCGGACCTGGTTGTCCTTACAATGGCTGGCAGCCCACAAGCCGGGTCAGAGAACCTCCTCGCTCTGAGTTCCCACGTCCAGCGACTTCGCGGTGATGCCCGGCTCATCGTGACGGACTTCGAACCGATGCCGCTGGGCGATGTGCGGGGCAAGGAAGCGTTCTTTGCCACAACGGCGCCGGGGGCGGTCGCCGCGAGGCAGATCGCATCCCTCGAGGCTGCCCACGGGGTCCGCGTGGTGGGGTGGAGCGTCCGCCTGGCCGACAGAGCCGGGCTGGCGGAGGACATGGACAAGGCGGAGCGGTACGACGTGCTCCTGACGGAGCTGAAAGCAGCGGCGGTGGATGTTGCCTGCGAGAAGGCTCTGGCCAGGGGGGCGCAGGTCGTCTTCGTCGACAACCGCGCCGTTGTGACTCAGGGGGACGACGACCTCCAGGCGGAGCTCGCGCAGACGATCGATCTGGCGAGGAAGCGGCGAGAGGGCAGATGAGTCGGGAAGGCAAGAGCCAACACATCCTCATCTCGGACCAGGAACCCGGCTTCCCGTACTCGAAAGGGCTCATGGCGTCCCGGGTCATGGTCACGGGTCTGTCGCCGTACCGCGCCTACCAGATCGCGGAGGCTATAGAGCAGCGCCTGGTTGGTCGCGGCGCACCGTCGGTCAGCACGGAGGAGCTGTACCAGGTCGCCGTCGACGTGATCGAGGAGATCGCCGGTGACCGGTATGCGAAGAACTTCTTGCGGTGGCGAGAGGTCGAGGCGCTCGACATCCCGTTGGTTCTTCTGATAGGCGGCGCAACCGGCGTGGGGAAGTCAACCATCGCGACCCAGCTCGCAGCGCGTCTCGGCATCGTGCGCGTCGTCGCGACCGATGCCGTCCGGGAAGTGATGCGGGCAATGTTCTCCCGCGAGCTCATGCCGACCCTGTACCGCTCCTCGTTCGAGGCGGGCGTGACCCTGCGCGAGCCGCCCAGGCGCGACGCGGTCATCGTTGGGTTCCGAGAGCAGGTCTCCGCCGTCGCCGTGGGCCTCGACGCGCTACTGGAGCGCGCCGCCGTCGAGGGGATGAACCTGATCCTCGAGGGCGCGCATGTGGTTCCAGGATTCCTCGACCTCGAGTCGCGCCGCGAACGCATACTCGCCGTTCCCGTCATCGTCACCGTCGAGGACGAGGACGTGCATCGGAGCCACTTCCTCACACGGTCGGCCGAGCACATCTACCGTCCGGCCGAGAGGTATCTGCAAGGATTCGACGACCTCCGCCGCGTGCAGCGTTACATCAAGAGCCAGGCGCTCCTGCACGGCGTGCCGGTCATCCCCAACTACAACTTCGATCACACCCTTGCTGCCGTGATCGACCTCGTGATGGAACGAGCGACGGAGCGAGCCGCGCTGGCAGGCACGGTCGCCGGCGGGCAGCAGCGAGAGGAAGGGCGGGGCGCATGAGGCTGTTCCTCGACACCGCGAGCATCGAGGAGATACGCGAAGTGAACCGATGGGGCGTTCTCAAAGGCGTCACCACCAACCCGACCCTCGTGGGTCGAGAGAAGCAGGACCCCGAGAGGGTCTGGAAGGAGATCCTCGCGGAGGTCGACGGCGACGTGTCGATCGAGACGACCGAGTTCGTGGCCGATCGCATGTACGAGCAGGGCCTGCGCCTCGCGAAGCTGGGCACGAACGCCGTCGTGAAGGTGCCGATGACCCCTGACGGCCTCGAGGCGGGGAAGCGTCTCACGGACGACGGCGTTCGGGTCAACGTCACCCTCGTCTTCTCCCCTGCTCAGGCCATCCTCGCTGCTGAGATCGGCGCGTACGTCGTGTCCCCCTTCCTGGGACGCATCGACGACGCCGCCTCGGACGGCATGTACGTGCTCCGACAGATATGCGAGATCTACGAGGTCCAGGGCTACGAGACCCAGGTGCTGGCGGCCTCGCTCCGGCACCCCATGCACGTTGTCGAGGCGGCGCTCGCCGGCGCCGACATCGCCACCATGCCGTACGACGTCCTCACCAAGCTCGTGAAGCATCCGCTGACCGACGTGGGCTTGCAGAAGTTCGCACAGGACTGGGAGGCCCTCCAGCGGGAACTGAAGGGAGGAGCCTAGTGGCACCCGAGACGATGGACAGGAGCGCCTTGGAGGGCAAGGTCGCGTCGGAGCTGCACACGATCGCGGCCGGGCTCGGCATCGAGGGCCATCAGAGACTGAAGAAGGCCGACCTGATCGAACGGATCCTCACCCATTCGATCGACGGCGACGGCGGGGCGTCCAGGGATGTCCTGGCGGGCACGGCCGAGGACACGGAATCCGCAACGGTGCCTCAGGCGGCCGAGTTCACTCAGGGCGAGCCCGTCGGCTCGCCTGACGGCGAGGTAGCGACGGAGGAAGTCGCGACAGAGGTAACGACGGAGGAAGCCGCCACAGGGGAGGCCGTGGCGGAGGAGCCGGAGACGCGTGAGGAGCGTTCGCTGCGGGAGGAGCGGGAGCCACGTGCCGAACGGCCCGAGGGCCGTCCCGAGGGCGTTCGGCCCGGCGAGCGCCGACGCCCGTCGCGTGAGGAGCGCCGACGCCAGCGCGAGGAACGACGCCAGCGCGAGATGGAGGCACGCGAGGAGGAGATCGCGAACGCCCCTTCCGCGACCGGCTTGCTCGACATCCTGCCCGAGGGGTACGGGTTCCTGCGGACGTCGGGTTACCTGCCGGGCCAGAGCGACATCTACGTGTCCCTGTCGCAGGTGCGCCGGTTCATGCTCCGCAAGGGCGACACGGTGACCGGCAAGGTCCGGCAGCCAAAGGACAGCGAGAAGTACTTCGCGCTCCTGCAGATCGACAGCGTTAACGGACTCGAGCCGGAAGAGGCGAAGGCGCGACCGACGTTCGAGAAGCTCACGCCACTCTTCCCGCACGATCGCTTCCGGCTGGAGCACGGCCCGACGGCGGTGACGGAGCGGATCATCGACATGGTCGCTCCGATCGGCAAGGGTCAGCGCGGCATGGTCGTCTCACCGCCGAAAGCCGGGAAGACGACGGTGCTGAAGCAGATCGCGAACGGCATCCTCATGTCGAGCCCCGACACGCACGTGATCATCCTGCTTGTTGACGAGCGGCCGGAGGAGGTCACCGACTGGCAGCGCACCGTGGAGGCGGCCGAGGTCGTGTACTCGACCTTCGACCGGCCGGCCGATCAGCACATCCAGGTGACCGAGCTCGTCCTCGAGCGGGCGAAGCGCCTCGCGGAGATGGGCATGGACGTCGCGATACTGCTCGACTCGATCACCAGGCTGGCGCGCGCCTACAACCTCGCGGCCCCGGCGTCCGGCAAGATCCTGTCCGGCGGTGTCGACTCCACCGCCCTGTATCCGCCGAAGCGGTTCTTTGGCGCCGCACGGAACATCGAGGAAGGCGGGAGCCTGACGATCATCGCGAGCGCGCTGGTCGAGACCGGGTCCCGTATGGACGAGGTGATCTTCGAGGAGTTCAAGGGCACGGGGAACATGGAGCTCCGTCTCGACCGGCAGCTCGCCGACAAGCGCATCTTCCCGGCCATCAATGTCGAGGCCTCCGGTACCCGGAAGGAGGAGCTGCTCATGCCGACGGAGGAGTTGGCGCTCGTCTGGCGGCTGCGGCGCGTGCTTCACGCTCTCGAGCCCGGAGCGGCGCTGGAGCTGCTCGTCGACAAGATCCGGGCCACCAAGTCCAACGAGCAGTTCCTCAAGGAGATCGCCAAGGCGCCGTCGTAAGCTCGGGGCCCACGAGACAGGAGAAGGAAACGACATGAAAGCGGGCATCCACCCCGAGTACGTGATGGCGACGGTTCACTGCTCCTGCGGAAACACGTTCCAGACGCGCTCGACGAAATCCGAGCTTCGAGTGGAGATCTGCTCGAACTGCCACCCGTTCTATACGGGCAAGCAGAAGCTCGTGGACACCGGAGGCAGGGTCGAGCGCTTCCAGCGTCGGTACGGGAAGCATCCCGCGTCGCCGGCCTGATAAGCGGCTCGCCGATGGCCGACGAAGGGCCGCGCGCGCAGCACTACTACGGCGGTCAGGCCGTCATCGAGGGCGTGATGATGCGCGGCCGCGACGTCTGGGCGGTCGCGGTTCGCCGTCCCGACCGATCGATCCACGTCGAGTCGCACGACATCCACTCGATCGCAGACCGGTTCCCGATCTTCAGGAAGCCCGGCCTGCGTGGCGTGATGGCACTCGGCCAGTCGTTGTCGATCGGCATGAGGGCGTTGTCAATCTCGGCCAACCAGTCGTCTCCGGAGGAAGTCCAGATGTCGTCGGGCCTGATGGCGCTCTCCATGACGGTGGCCCTCGCCCTCTTCCTCGGCATCTTCATCGTGGGTCCGGCAATCGTCTTCCGCTGGGTCGGCCGTAGCGTCGATTCGAGTCTCCTCGTCAACGTTCTGGAGGGGCTCTTCCGGATCTGTCTGTTCCTTGCATATCTGGCGCTGATCGGCCGGACCAAGGACATCCGGCGGGTCTTCCAGTACCACGGTGCGGAGCACAAGACGATCGCGGCGTACGAGCACGACGAACCGCTCGTGCCCGCGCGCGTCGACCGCTACTCGACACTCCACGTCCGCTGCGGGACCAACTTCCTCCTCATCGTGATGGTGATCGCGATCCTCGTGTTCGCCTTGTTCGGAAATCCGGGGATCTGGTGGCGCGTCGGCTCGCGGATCGTGGCCATCCCGGTCATCGCGGGGATCGCGTACGAGATGCTCCGATTGGGCGCTCGGTTCGAGGGCTCCAAGTTCATGCGTGCGCTCATGGCCCCGGGGCTATGGCTCCAGAAGATCACGACGAAGCAGCCGGACGGCGACCAGATCGAGGTGGCGATCGCGTCGTTCAGCGAGGTCCGCCGCAAAGAGGAAGAGGTGTCGGCTGCACAGCCGCTCGCGGAG
>JBFMCN010000025.1:0-21058 GCA_040754475.1 Actinomycetota bacterium
ATGATGGGCGCAACCGGGCAGCCTCTGCCCGTGCGCATCTCGCGGGTCCCCGAAGGGGGAGCGCCCGAGGACCTCCCCGCGGAGGATCTTCTTTCGCTCGTGGTGGGCTCGTAGCCGGGTATCCATGGCCGTCGACCTGATCGTTGCGCACGACGTCGGTACGACCGGATCGAAGGCGGTGCTAGTAGACACGGCCGGGCATGTCATCGGATCGAGTCTGCGGGGGTATGCCACGCACTTCCCCAGGCCCGACTGGGCGGAGCAGGACGCCGAGGACTGGTGGGAAGCCGTGTGCGCCACCACGCGTGAGCTGCTCGAGGCGACCGGAACGGCGCCGTCCCGCGTCTCCTGCATGACGTTCAGCTCGCAGCTGCTCGGACTCGTGCCGATGAGCTCGGAAGGCCAGGTGCTTCGGCGACCCGTCATCTGGCTCGACAACCGCGCACGTGACCAAGCCAAGCGCGTGATGCGCCGGTTCGGGGGGTCACGCGCGTTCGCGCGGCTCGCCGGCGCTGCCCTCGGGGGCAAGGACGGGATCCCGAAGCTCGTCTGGCTCAAGGAGCAAGAACCGGACGTGTATCACGGCATGAGCTGCTTCGTCGACGTGAACGGCTACCTCATCCAGCGGGCCACCGGCCGGATCGTGATGGAGTGGACCGGCGCCTCGGTGTTCGGACTGAACATGAAGCGGAAGCGGTGGCTTACCGGCGTCATGCGCCACTCGGGGATCGACCCGGACAAGCTGCCACCCGTGGTGCGACCCGTCGACGTCGTCGGGCCGCTCACGAGCGACGCTGCGTCCGCCTGTGGTCTCCTTCAAGGAACGCCGGTGGTGGCCGGGGCGGGTGACATCCCGTCGTCGGCGGTTGGGGCGGGCGCGGTCGCGGACGGCGACGGACACCTCTACATCGGCAGCTCGGGCTGGGCGAGCGTCGTGACCGGCCGAACGGTGACCGGCCGGCACGGGATCGCGGTGATCCAGTCGGCCGACCCGAAGCACAACCTCCTCATGGCCGAGATGGAGACGACCGGGTTCTGCCTTCAGCGGATAGCGGACGAGCTGTTCCCCCGGGAGGTCGAGGGGCTCGGGCGGGCCGAGGTCTTCGGGATGCTGGATCGCATTGTGGAGGAAGTGCAGCCCGGCTCCGGCTTCTTGGTGTTCACGCCCTGGATGTACGGGGAACGTGTGCCGCTCTGCGACTCATACGTTCGGGGAGCGTTCCTGAACCTCGGCATCGACCACCACGGGGGCAACCTGGCGAGGGCGGTGTACGAAGGCGTAGCGTTCGATCTCCGCTGGATGCTGGAGGTGCTCGAGAGCGACTTCGGGGCCCGGCTGCCGAAGCTGCGGGTAGTCGGGGGAGGGGCGAAGGGGCAGCCTTGGATGCAGATCCTCGCCGACGTCACCAAGCGGCGCGTGGAGACGGGGGCCCACGCGCAGGACGCCAGTGCCGTCGGCGCGGCCCTCACTGCCGCCGTCGGCCTGGGCGTCTACCCGGACTTCGCATCGCTTGGGCAGATCGTCACGGCGCAGGACGTGTTCGAGCCGCGCCCCGAGAACGCGGCCACCTACGACTTCCTGTTCGATGTGTACAAGGAGGTCCACCGGGATCTCCGGGGTCTCTACCACCGGGTCAACCTTCGACGGTTCGCCGAGGCCGCGGCCATGCCGGAACGGCCCCCTGCCGGCTAGTCCGTCACGGCTCCCCCGGCTCGATCTCGACGACCGACTTCACCCAGTAGCCGGCATCTCGAAGGTGCTCGGCTCCACCCCTGTCGATCGCAAGGAGGATGATGCCGATCTGGCAGCCGCTCGCCTCCAGGGCCCTGGCGGCCTTCAGGACCTGGTGTCCGGTCGTCGAAACGTCCTCGATCAATGCGACCCGAGCTCCTACCGGCGCGTGGCCCTCCACCTGCGACTTCGTGCCGTAGGCCTTCGGTTCCTTGCGTACCACCGCGATCGGCAGGTTCACCTCGAGGGCCACGGCTGCGACGAGTAGCGTTGCGGCCCCCTCCGGCGCCGCGAGGTGCGTGATGCCTTCAGGCAGCAATCTCCCGAGCTCGGTGGCGAGCTCCTTCAAGAGCGGCGGGTCGGTGAGGAAGCGGAACTTGTCGAAGTAGACAGACGAATGCCTCCCGGAGGACAGGACGAAGTCGCCGCGGAGCTCTGAGGCATCGAGCAGGCGCTTGGCAAGGTCGCCGGACATCGTGGGTAGCATAGGCGCCGATGGGCCTGTACTGGGCGGTCGCCAAGCCAGCGCTCTTTTCCCTTCCGCCGGAGGCTGCCCACCAGCTGGCCAACCGGCTGCTCGACCTTCCCTTGCCCTGGGAGCGGATCGGCGGCGCCGCGGACGACCCGCGACTCCACGGCAAGCTTGCCGGGATCGAGCTGCGGAACCCCGTCGGCCTGGCCGCCGGATTCGACAAGACGGGACGGCGTCTCGGGGCGCTCGGGCGCCTGGGGTTCGGCTACGTTGTGGGCGGTACGATCACGCGGGCGCCTCGCGGCGGGAACCCCAAGCCGCGGGTCGTTCGCTACCGGGAGCGACGCTCGATCGTCAACTCGATGGGGCTGCCGAACGCCGGTGCGGAGGCTGCGGCGCACCACCTGGCCGCCGGAGAGCGCACGACACCGCGGTTCGCGAGCATCGCCGATGAGGATCTGCCCGACGCCCTGACGACCCATGCGCTGCTCGAGCCGCATGTCGATGCGATCGAGCTGAATGCGAGCTGCCCAAACGTGTCGTGGGGCCGGGACCGTGACAACGAGGCCCACCTGGCGAAGCTCGTCCGAGAGCTGGGTCTCAGGCGGACGAAACCGCTGTTCGTGAAGCTCCCGCCGTTTCGAACCGACGTGGAGCGCGAGGTCGTGCTGGCCCTCGCCAGGATCGCGCACGAAGGCGGCGCCGATGGCCTAACGTGCTCCAACACCCGCCCCGTCCTCGACGCGCGCCAGGCGGTTGGGTCCGGCGGGCTTTCCGGCAAGGCGGTGTTCGAGGACACCATTCGGATCGTTCGGGAGACCCGCCGGGCGACCGAGGGCTCGATACCCATCAACGCCTGCGGCGGTGTGTTCTCGGCCGCGGACGCCGTGGCCTGCATAGAGGCGGGGGCTACGACCGTGCAGGTGTATACGGGGCTGATCTACCGGGGACCGAGGATCGTGCGCGAGATAACGTCGGGTCTCGCAGAGACTCTCCGAACACGACGGATCGAGATCGGCGCGCTCGTCGGCGCCGCGTGACCTCCGCGGCGTAGCCTGTCGCCGGCGTCCCGCCCTTGGGGTCCCGCCCTAGAGGTACTGGCCGGGCCCCTCGGGCTGCTGCGGCTGCGGCTGTGGCTGGCCCGTGGGCAGACCGCGACGCCGAAGCTCCTCGAACTGCGCGCGGGCGGCCGCCTGCTGCGCGAACAGGGCGGCCTGGATGCCGTGGAAGAGCCCCTCGAGCCATCCGACGAGCTGGGCCTGTGCCACGCGGATCTCAGCCTCGGTCGGAACCTCTTCCATCGGGGGAGCGAGCATCGCAAGCTCCTCCTGCAGATCCGAGGACAGCACCTCGCGCAGCTCGGTGACCGAGCGCTCGTATATGTCGCGCAGGCGGATCCGGCCGGGCTCGTCGATGGAGGCCTGGCGGGTCTCCTCCAAGAGCTCGCGTACCATGGTCGCGATCCGAAGGAGCTTGGCCGGCTGGGTGATGGCCTCCTGGGGCGCCGGCTGCTGCTCGGCCGGGGCGGCCGGTTCGACTGTCGGGAGCGATTGGGGGTTCGGGTTCTCGTTCATGCCGCTCGTACGTTAGCAAGCCGCGGGCTGAGCGCGCAGCAGCGACTCAGGCTCGGGACAGGTGCTCGAGGAGCAGGACCTCGGCCAGAGCGGCTCGCTCTAGCTCGCCCAGATCGACGCTCTCGTTCTGCGCGTGGATGTTCGAACGCTCGTCCATCGCGCCCACCAGCAGGAGCTCGGCGTTCGGGAACGCGCCGGCGAGCACTGGGATCAACGGGATGGAGCCGCCGCTTCCCACCTCGACGACGTCGTGCCCGTAGGCCTCCGCCAGAGCACGGCGCGCGACCTCGTTGACCGGACCGCCGGTCGGGACGGAGAACCCGAAGGCCGGACTACCCCTCTTCACGGTCACGCGCGCACCCCATGGGGCGACTCCCTCGAGATGCTCCGTCAGGAGGCGCATGGCGCGCTCGGGATCCTCGGTTGGGGCGATGCGAAGGCTCACGCGGGCCCGCGCCCGGTCTACGAGGATGTTGCGCGATCCGTGCACGGTCGGCGCGTCGATGCCGGTGACGCTGACGGATGGCTTGGTCCACAGCCGTTCGGCGAGTGCCCCCTCGCCGATGAGCTGGACTTCCGGAAGGATGCCCGCCTCGGCGCGGAACGCATCCTCAGGGTACTCGACGCCCCCCCAGGGCTGGGTCGCCAGACCCCGGATCGCGACGTTGCCGCGCTCGTCGTGCAAGGTCGCGAGCATCCGGATCAGAGCGACGAGCGCGTCCGGCGCCGGCCCCCCATAGCATCCGCTGTGCACCGGGACGTCGAGGGTGCGAACCTCCACGAAGCAGTCGACCAGGCCGCGGAGCGTGGTCGTGAGCGTGGGTTCGCCAGTGCGCCAGTTCCCGGCGTCCGCGACGACGATCACGTCGGCGAAGAGCAGGTCCCGATGGCCGTGCACGAGCCTCGGGAGGTTCTCGGTGGATGACTCCTCCTCACCCTCCACTATCACCTTCACCGTGACAGGGGGGCGCCCCTCGAAGGCCCGGAGCACTGCCGCGTGGGTCGCGATCCCCGACTTGTCGTCCGCGGAGCCTCGACCGAACAGGCGTCCGCCTCGAACCACGGGCTCGAACGGCGGCGTGTCCCAGAGCTCCTCCGGGCCCGAGGGTTGCACGTCGTGGTGCGCATAGAGGAGCACCGTGGGGGAGCGGCTCGGCCCGTCGGCGCGGCCGAACACGGCTGGGTGGTCGCCGGGGAGCTCAATCAGCCGGACGTCCTCGAATCCGGCCGAGCCGAGGATGTCGCCTGTGGCTTCGGCCGAGGCGCGCACGGGCGCCGGATCGAACCCCTCGAACGCCACGGATGGGATGCGAACGAGGCGCTCTAGATCCTCTTGCATCCGTGGCGCAAGGGCCGCGACGGCGGATCGGAGATCCGAAGTCATCCGAGAGCGAACGATATCAGCCCTCGGGGGCCGTTCGCGCCGCCGGGCCGAGGTCGTCCGCCTCTCTCGATGGCGGTCCACCTCGGGCAGCCTGAGGGACTGCGGAGGGGAGCTGACATGTCCGACGTATTGGTCCTTCACGAGCAGAGCGACCGTTTCCGCGTACGGATTCGCGGACACGAGCTGGTCGTCGATCAGCCGGTTGCCGACCGCGGCGGAGATGCGGGTCCTACTCCGACGGAGCTCTTCGTCGCCGGCCTCGCCTCATGCGTGGCCTTCTACGCTGAACGCTACCTGAGCCGCCACGGCCTCCCCCTGGAAGGGCTCTCGGTCGAGTGCGACTTCTCTTTCGCAGCCGACCGTCCGGCGAGGGTGTCCGCGGTCGCGCTGAGAGTCCTCCTGCCCGAAGGCTTCCCCGAGGAGCGACGCGCCGGCCTTCTCGCGGTGGTGGAGAACTGCACCGTACACAACTCGATCAAGCAGGCGCCGGACGTTGGAATCCAACTCGAATCTGGCCCGAGAGTCACCTAGCCGCCGGCCCGACGGCCGCGCTACCTGCCGAAGCTTCGGAGCATGATGGGGAGCTCCTGCTCGACGAACGCGAAGAAGTCACGCACCCTCTGCATCTGGCGCCGCACCTCCGGCCTGGAGGCGACGGGCAGCTCGAGGCCATGATCGAGGAGCGCCCCGATGTCGGTCGTTCGCCGGGCGCGCTCGAGCATCAACCGCTCCCAGCCGTCCGGCCGCAGGCGGAAGTGATCTATGCGCTCCCCGGGGACACCCACCCGCTCGAGCAGCCCCAGCTGGATCAGCAGGCGGGTCATCGTGCTGATCGAACCCTTGCTTGCGCGCAGATACCTCATGAGCTGCGCCGACGATTGGGTGGGGGGGTCGGCGATCAGGAGACGGCCCACGATCCGGCCGGCCATGCGGGGAACCCCCATCTCTTCGAAGAGGATCCCGGTTTGCTCGACGAAGGCGAGCTCCTCTCGGGTCGGTGGGGGCGTTCGCTCGTGGCGGGGCCTGGAGCCGGGCTTCGGCCTGGAGCCGGGCTTCGGCCTGGAGCCGGGCTTCGGCGCTACGCGTGTCGTTGACGGTTTCATACGTTCAGTATAGACTGAACTATCTGATCTACAAGGGCCGTTGGACGGCCTTCTGCCATCCGCCACGAACCATCCGTGTCAAGGAGACGACGGTGGAAGAACGGTCGGCGGGAGTCGGGATTCCGCACCCCGGGCACCGCGAGGGCGTGCCGACGATGGTGTTCCTCGAGCACGTCACCAAGCGCTACGAGGTCGGGAGAAGCGTGTCGGTGACCGCGCTGGACGATGTGAGCCTCGAGGTCGACAAGGGCGAGCTCGTGGTCGTGCTCGGCCCGTCAGGAAGCGGCAAGACCACGCTCCTGAACCTCGCGGGCGCGCTCGATGCCGTGACAAGTGGCGAGGTGACGGTTGCCGAGCGTCGCGTGACCAGCGCGAGCAGGGCCGAGCTCGCCGCGTTCCGTCGGAACACCGTGAGCTTCGTGTTCCAGAGCTTCAATCTGTTCCCGAGCCTGACGGCTCTGGAGAACGTCCGGTTCGGGGTCGACGTAGCCGAGAAGCCGGGCGGGCGGGAGGTCGCGCGCCGGGTGCTGGAGGAAGTCGGGCTAGGGAATCGCGTCGATCACTTTCCCCACGAGCTGTCGGGCGGAGAGCAGCAACGTGTGGCGATCGCTCGCGCCCTCGCGACCGGCAACCCCGTTCTTCTCGCGGACGAGCCGACCGGCGAGCTGGACTTCCGCACGGGTGTTCAGATCCTCGGGTTGCTCCAGGCGCAGGCCGACGCCGGAATGACCGTGCTCGTGGTGACCCACAACCGCGAGATCTCGCGGATCGCAGACCGCGTGGTCGAGCTGTCGAGCGGGCGTGTCGTGAGCGACGGCCCTCCGAAGGGCGGGAAGGCCCCGATCGCCGATCTGCACTGGTGAGGTGACGGCGGTGGATCGTCTGTGGTTCTGGCTCCGCTGGTCGGCTCGGGAGCTTCGGCGCCGGTGGGTGCAGGTGACGGTCATCGCGCTGATCATCGCCCTCGGCACGGGAACCCAGGCGGGCCTTGGTAGTACGTCCGACTGGCGCCGGCTGACCTATGACGCCAACCACGCGATGCTGCACACGCACGATCTGCGCGTGAGCCTGAGCGAGGGCAGCTTCGTGCCGAAAGGGACGCTCACCGAGGCGCTCTCGCGGATGCGCCACCGAAAGTGGGTCGTCGGTGCGGAGGAGCGCTTGATCGTGCCCACGCAAGTGGATGCCTCCACCGAGGGGCGGACAATCCTGGTGCCGGGGCGGATCGTTGGTGTGGATGTAGCCGGCCACGGCCCCGCGGTCGACGAGATCTGGCTGACCGGCGGACGGGCGCTTACTGCGGCCGACGACGGAACGCCGGTTGCCACCCTCGAGGGACACTTCGCCGACTACTACGACCTTCCGCCGTCCGGACGTGTCGAGCTGGCCGGGGGACTCACCGTCGACTACGCGGGAACCGGTTACTCGCCCGAGTACTTCGTCGTCGTCAACGACGAACTTGGGTACAGCATCATGGCCGAGGCCAACTTCGCCGTCCTATTCGCGCCGCTCGGCTCGGTGGGCGCTCTCTCGGGACACGACGGACAGGCCAACGACCTGGTCCTCACGCTCAAGCCCGGCGTCGACCGGGACGTTGCCCGAGCGGAGGTCGACGCTGCCCTCGCCGCAGCGGTACCCGAGATGGGAGCCACCGTCTCAACCATCGAGGACGATCTCGTATACCGCTTCATGTACGGCGACCTGGAGAGCGACCAAGACACGTTCAACCAGCTCGCGATCCTGATTCTGCTGGCTGCGGCGCTTGCCGCGTTCAACCTCACCAGCCGCATCGTCGAGGCTCAACGTAGGGAGATCGGGATCGAGATGGCGATCGGCGCCAGACGGGGGACGATCGCGCTGCGGCCGCTCCTGGTTGGGGCCGAGATCGCGTTCCTCGGCGTGATCTTCGGCGTCCCGATCGGGTGGCTGGTCGGGGCGGCCATGAAGGCGCAGTTCGAGCATCTGCAGGCGCTTCCAGTGTGGCAGACACCGTTCCAGCCCGACCGGTTCGTGGGCGCGGCTGTGCTCGGCTTCCTTCTTCCGTTCCTCGCGACGGCGTGGCCGGTTTGGCGGGCGGTCCGCGTCGAGCCCGCCGACGCGATCCGCTCCGGGCACCTTGCGTCGCGGGGTGGGGGTCTCGCACCGCTCTTGAAGCGCGTCCCGGTGCCCGGTGGAAGCTTCGGGCAGATGCCGGTGCGAAACGTGCTGCGAGCGCCACGGCGGACGGTCGTGACCGCGGGAGGCATCGGGGCGGCGATCATGGTCCTGGTCGCGATCCTTGGCATGCTCGACTCCCTCTGGGCCACGGTCGATGCCGGCGACCGTGAGCTGCTGAACGGGGCGCCGAATCGCGTGGTGGTCGACCTCGCCGGCTTCGTGCCGGCGGACGAGGGCTTGGTCCCGACGATCGAGAGCTCGCCGACGGTGGGTGTGGCCGAGCCGGTGCTGCGCCTCGGCGGATCGCTCCGTCGAGGGGGCGTTGAGTTCGACGTCTCCCTCGAGGTGCTGGACCCTCAGAGCTCCGTATGGCGTCCCAGGACCCCATCTACCGTCCCTCCGGGGGACCTGCCGGGGATCGTGATCGCGCAGAAGGCCGCCCGCGACCTCGGTGTCTCAGTTGGGGACACCATCGATGTGTCGCACCCCGTTCGTGAGGGGCCGTCCGCGTTCGCGATCGCGACGACGCGCATGCGTGTCGTGGGGATCCACCCGAGCCCCGTGCGCTCGTTCGCCTACCTGGACGCGAGCGAAGCAGGACTGATGGGCCTTGTCGGCGTGGCCAACGCCGTGCAAGTCATACCTGCTTCCGGCGCCAGCGTGGCCGACGTGAAGCGAGCGGTGTTCGGCTTGCCCGGGGTCGCCTCTGTCCAGCCGGTCAGCGCGATGGGAGAGCAGATCCACGACGTCTTCGAGCAGATGGGCGGCATCATCACCGTCATGGAGTTCTTCGCCGTTGCTCTTGCGTTCCTGGTCGCGTTCAACGCGGCGAACATCAACGTCGACGAGCGTGCCCGCGAGCACGCCACGATGTTCGCCTTCGGCCTGCGCCTGCGTACGCTGCTTCGCATGACGGGCATCGAGAGCCTGATCGTCGGGCTGCTGGGAGCTCTAGTAGGGCTCGGCGCGGGCGCAGCAGTCCTCGGTCCGCTCCTGTCGAGTGCCGGCAAGGACTCACCGCAGATCGAGATACTTACGAGGCTTGCCCCGGCCACGGCCGTTGCGGCTCTCGCGTTCGGGGCGCTAGCCGCGCTGCTGGCTCCGCTCCTGACGGCGCGCAAGCTGCGTCGAATGGACGTGGCTTCGACGCTGCGCGTGATGGAGTAGCTGGGGATCCCCGACGGTCGGACTTCGCTGGCGCCCTCGGCAGGACTCGAACCTGCGCACCCGGCTCCGGAGGCCGGCGCTCTATCCTCTGAGCTACGAGGGCTTCAGTGGGAGTCTAGCAACGCCTTCCGGCCGGTCCGTGGATACCGGGGCGAGGTGGAGCCTTGGGTATGCTGCTGCCGTGGAGGAGCAGCGGAAACCGCGGATCCTGATCGTAGACGACGACCCGGTGATCATCCGCCTGCTTCAGATCAACTTCCGTCTCGAGGGTTACGAGGTCGACGCGGCCTCTCGCGGTGAAGAGGCGCTCCGCTTGGTACAGGAGCACCGCCCCGACGTCGTGGTGCTGGACGTGATGATGCCCGGCCTCGACGGATGGGAGGTCTGCCGGCAGCTCAAGGCGGACCCGGCGGTCAGGCACATCCCGGTCATCTTTCTCTCCGCCCGGGCGCAGGACGAGGATCGGCAGCGCGGATACGCTCTCGGCGTGGACGAGTACGTCACGAAGCCGTTCGACCCCGCACACTTGGTTGAGATCGTCGGCAGGGCGCTCGCCAAGACGAAGCAGGCCTAGGCGGGCCGCCGCAGCCCGAGATGGACGTCGAGGCAGAAGTCGCGCGAACCCTGGTTCCGGCGGTCCAAGCCGCAGCTCGTGACTTGGGCTGGCAGGGGGATCTCGACTACTGGCAGGAGTTCAGCCGGCCGCCTCAGAAGGAGATGGGAGACCTGGCGACCAACGTCGCCTTCGGGCTCGCATCGCGCCTTGGTCGGACCCCGCGAGAGGTCGCCTCGGCCATCGTCTCCAAGCTGACTCCGACGACGCTCGTCGAGAGTGCGGAGGTGGCCGGTCCCGGCTTCATCAATCTGCATCTGCGCCGAGAGTGGCTGTACGACGTGCTGCGCGAGGTCGCCGCTCGCGGCCCCGAGTACGGACGGGCCGCGCCGCATGGGAAGCGGGTGCAGGTCGAGTTCGTGAGCGCCAATCCCACTGGCCCTCTCACGCTCGGACATGCGCGGAACGCGGCGATCGGCGACGTCCTTGCGCGGCTCCTCGAGTTCGCAGGTTGGTCCGTCGAACGCGAGTACTACTTCAACGATGCGGGTGGGCAGATGGACCGGTTCGGGGCGTCGGTCGAGGCCCGTTACCTGCAGCTGATGGGCCTTGAGGCCGTGGTCCCGGAGGACGGGTACCACGGCGACTATGTAGCCGCTCTCGCCCGCGACCTCGTCTCCGAGATGGGTGACGAGCCTCTGGCGCTCCCGCCAAGGCAGCGCCTCGAGCGCATCCGCGACGCGGCGACGCGGCACGTGCTCGACTGGATCGCCCGGTCCCTTGAGCGGTTCGGGGTGCGCTTCGACGTCTACATCTCCGAGCGCGACCTGAAGGAACGAGGGGAGATCGACCAGGCGGTCCAGCGGTTGCTCAGGTCCGGGCACGCGTACGTCCAAGACGGGGCGGTGTGGTTCCGCTCCACCGAGTTCGGCGACGACAAGGATCGCGTGCTGGTTCGTTCGAACGGGGCGCACACGTACTTCGGAGCCGACTGCGCGTACCTGATCGACAAGTTCCGTCGCGGATTCGACCACCTGATCTACGTGTGGGGCGCCGACCATCACGGCGACGTCGCTCGCTTGCGAGGCGCGGCGCAAGCCCTCGGCTTCGACCCCGCGGGCGTCGAGATGCTGATCTACCAGTGGGTCTCGTTCCTCCGGAACGGATCGCCGGTGCCGATGGGCAAGCGCTCTGGGAACTTCGTCGGGCTGGACGAGCTGATCGACGAGGTAGGCGCCGACGCAACCCGCTTCACGTTGCTGCTGCGCTCGAGCGATTCCACCCTCGAGTTCGACATCGACGTCGTCAAGCAGGAGACGATGGAGAACCCCGTCTACTACGTGCAGTACGGGCATGCGCGGATCGCAAGTATCCTCCGGCATGCCGCCGAACGCGGCGTGGTCCTTCGTCCGATCGAGGACGTCGACCTCTCGGTCCTGTCCACGGAGGCGGAGCTGGACCTGCTTCGCGCGATCGGTGAGATGCCCGGACTCGTGCTCGAGGCTGCCGAGCTTCGGGGACCCCACAGGCTGACTCACTGCGCGCAGGAGCTTGCGGCCCGGTTCCACCGCTTCTACACGGACTGCCGGGTCGTCACTGAGAACGAGCCCCTCACGCAGGCACGCCTCTGGCTGTGCACGGCCGCCAAGCAGGTGATCGCGAACGTGCTTGCGCTCCTCGGCGTGTCCGCCCCGGAGTCGATGGAGCGCTTCGATGCCTGAACCGGATGGCCCCTGGCCGGCAAGCGCGTGTTTCGGCCCCGGGGGCCTCTCGATCGGAGGGATCGAGGCAGAGGAGCTTGCGGCCAGGTTCGGAACGCCCCTGCTGGTCGCCGATGAGGAGCACGTTCGGGCCAGGTGCCGAACTTTCGCCGATCTGTTCCCTCACCCCCTCTATGCGGTCAAGGCCTTCACGTCGCGGATGATGGTTCGCATCGCCGTCGAGGAGGGCTTGAATCTGCTGGTCGCGACGGGGGGCGAGCTCGAGGCGTGCCTGCGGGCCGGGGTCCCGGCAGACCGCATCGCGTTCCACGGCAACAACAAGTCAGATGCCGAGCTCGACCTGGCCGCTCGCGCGGGCATCTGGCTCGTGAACGTGGACAACCAGGAGGAGCTCGAGCGGTTGGACGCCACTGCGGGTGAAGCCGGGGTCGTGCAGTCGGTGCTCTTGCGCGTGGTTCCCGGCGTCGGTGCGGGTGCCCACGGCGCGATCCGAACGGGAGGTCCGGGGACGAAGTTCGGCATGGCCCTCGGCGCGGCGCCGGCCGCGGTGCGCCGCGCTCTCGAGCTCCCCAACATCCATCCAGTCGGGCTCCACGCGCACATCGGCTCCCAGGTTCTCGAGGTGGAGCCGTACCTTCGCGCGGTCGACGTGGTGCTCGATCTGCTGAAGAGGCTCTACGTGGAGCTGGGGTTCGTGGCGGACATCGTGGACCTCGGGGGCGGGTTCGGCGTCGCGTACACGGACGAGCGGCCGCTGGAGCTCGACGAGTTGGCACCCGCCCTTCTCGCTAGGATCCGAGAAGGTGCGGCCAAGCGCGGCCTACTCGTTCCGCACACGCTCGTGGAGCCTGGGAGATCCGTCGTCGGAACCGCGATGGTCACTCTCTACCGGGTGGGGACCGTGAAAGAGTCGAGCGGCCGGGTGCTGGTTGCGGTCGACGGGGGAATGTCGGACAACATCCGCCCGATGCTCTACGGCGCCCGTTACACGGTGGCGGTCGCGGGGCCGCCGCGGACCGGTGCCCCGGCCGTGATCGAAATCGTCGGCCGGCACTGCGAGTCCGGCGACGTGCTGGCCCGGGACGTTCGGGTTCCGCACGAGGTCCGATCGGGCGATCTACTGGCGTTCGCCGCGACCGGCGCCTACACGTACTCCATGGCGAGCAACTACAACCGTGTGGGGCGGCCGGCGGTGGTCGGTGTACGGGGAGATCGAGCCCAGCTGTGGGTGCGCCGCGAGGATCCGACAGACCTGGAGCGGCTTGAGGCGCCGCCGTTGCCGCCGATCGCGGTCCAGGTGCCTGGGGGTGTGACCGTTCGGCCGGCCGAGCCGCGCGATGCCGAGTCGTTCGTCCGCGCGTTCGCGAGCGTGGCGGCCGAGCGCAGGTTCATCCGAACGGAACGCGTCACCAGGACCGCGCGTGAGTACCGCCGGCGGTTCCGACGTTCGTGGACGAACGACGTGGCGTACGTCATGGCGGTAGAGGGGGACCGCGTGGTCGGCAACCTCTCGATCAGGCGGGACGACCACGCGGCGACGCGACACGTGGCGGCCTTCGGCATGTTCGTGACGGCCGAGCATCGAAGACGGGGGATCGGCTCCGCCCTAATGGCCGAAGCGCTGAGGTGGGCGAAGTCGGTCGGTGTCGAGCGCTTGGAGCTCACCGTCTATCCCCATAATCACGGCGCGATCGCGCTGTACCGGAAGTTCGGCTTCGCCGAGGAGGGTAGGCTCGTGCGGCACTCACGGAAGTCCTACGGCTATGAGGACGAGGTGTTGATGGCCGCGTGGCTGGGGCCCGGCGAGGGTGCAGAGGGACCGACGGTGAGAGAGGGGACGGCGACGTGATGGAACGAATCGTTCGGGTCGGGGTGCTTGGCTGCGGGACCGTGGGCTCGGCCGTCGTGCGCCTGCTTGTGGAGCACGAGGAAGACATCGCGCGGAGGGCGGGTTGCCGCTTGGAGGTGGCGAAGGTCGCCGACCTCGACACATCGAGGATGCGAGATGTGCCGCTCGACGCGTCACGGTTCACGACTGATGCCATGCAGGTCCTCGAAGACCCCAACATCGACGTCATCTGCGAGCTGATCGGCGGGACCGAGCCGGCCGGTTCGCTCGTGCTCGCGGCTCTCGATCACGGCAAGCCGGTCGTTACGGCGAACAAGGAGCTCGTGGCCACGCGAGGCCGCGAGCTGTTCGACGCCTCGGATGCGAAAGGGCTCGATCTGTACTTCGAGGCCTCGGTGGGGGGCGGCATCCCGCTGATCCGGCCGCTGAAGGAATCGCTGACCGGGGAGCGCATCACTCGGGTCATGGGCATCGTGAACGGGACGACCAACTACATCCTCACGCGGATGGCGGAGGAGGGCCTTGCGTTCACTGACGCGCTCGCCGAAGCCCAACGTCTGGGCTATGCGGAACCGAACCCGACAGCCGATGTCGAGGGACACGACGCCGCGGCCAAGTGCGCAATCCTCGCATCGATCGCGTTCAACGCTCGCGTGGCCGCCAACGACGTCTACCGCGAGGGCATCTCGACGGTCACGACCGAGGATATCGAGTTCGCGCGGCGTCTCGGCTACGTGGTGAAGCTTCTCGCGATCGCCGAGCTCGACGACGAGCGGATCGCCGCTCGGGTCCATCCGGCGATGATCCCGGAGGGGCACGCGCTCGCGTCCGTGCGCCATGCCTTCAACGCGGTGTTCATCGAAGGCCCGAAGATCGGCGAGCTCATGTTCTACGGGCGCGGCGCAGGCGGCGATCCCACTGCGACAGCGGTGGTGGGGGACCTGGTGAGCGTGGCCCGGCATCTGATGTCGGGAACGCGCGGTGTTGGGTGCACGTGCTTCCTCGAGCGGTCGATCCGGCCAATGGAGGAGATGGAGGGGCAGTACTACATCCTGCTTCGCGTCGAGGATCGACCGGGAGTGCTTGCGGAGATCGCGAGCGTGTTCGGTCGCAACCAGGTCTCGATCAAGAGCGTGTGGCAGGAGGGGACGGGCGGGGACGCGCAGTTGGTGTTCATCACCCATCGCGCCCGCGAGGGGGCATTCCAGCAAGCGGTGTCCGAGGTCCGCGAGGTCCGCGTCGTCAAGGAGGTACGCAGCGTGCTACGCGTGGAGGCGGAAGAATGACGGCCCAGTGGCGCGGGGTCATCCGGGAGTACTTCGACCGGCTCCCCGTGACGGACGACACCCCGATCGTGACGCTCTGCGAGGGGGGGACCCCGCTGGTGAGGTCGGAGGCGCTCTCGCTCGAGACGCGCTGCGAGGTCTACCTGAAGTACGAGGGGGCGAACCCGACCGGTTCCTTCAAGGACCGGGGCATGACGCTGGCGATCTCCAAGGCGGTCGAGGAGGGGTCGAAGGCGGTCGTGTGCGCCTCGACGGGGAACACCAGCGCCTCGGCCTCCGCGTATGCGGGGAAGGCGGGGCTCACATGCGCAGTCCTGGTCCCCAAGGGGAAGATCGCGCTCGGGAAGATGGCGCAGACCATGATCCATGGAGCCCGGGTCCTCGAGGTAGACGGCAACTTCGACGAGTCGCTCGCGGTCGCCCAAGACCTGGCGAGTCGCTACCCGGTGACGCTTGTGAACTCCGTGAACCCGTTTCGGCTCCAGGGTCAGAAGACCCTGGCGTTCGAGGTGTGCGACGCGCTGGGTCGGTCGCCCGACCTCCACTGCGTGCCAGTCGGGAACGCGGGGAACATCTCGAGCCACTGGATCGGCTACGGCGAGTACCTGCGAGACGGTGTGATCTCCGAGCCGCCCAAGCTCTTCGGCTTCCAGGCCGCGGGTGCCGCGCCGATCGTGCGCGGGGAGCCCGTCGCCAATCCGTCGACGATCGCCACCGCCATCCGCATCGGCAATCCGGCGTCGTGGGACAAGGCGGTCGCGGCGGCGAGCGAGTCCGAGGGCGCGATCATCGCAGTGACCGACCGCGAGATCCTGGCCGCCTACAAGCGGCTCGCACGCGAGGGGATGTTCGCCGAGCTGGCCTCGGCGGCCTCGGTTGCGGGTCTGCTCCACCTCTCGGCCGAGGGAAGGCTACCCACGGGCGCGACGGTCGTCTGCGTGCTCACCGGACACGGTCTGAAGGATCCCGAGTGGGCGATCTCGGGTGCGATGCATCCGCCGACGGTGGCCGCGGATCCCACCGCCGTGGCCGCCGAGCTCGGCCTGTGAGGTCATGAGGCTATCGGCTCGCGTCCCCGCGACCTCCGCCAATCTTGGGCCGGGCTTCGACTGCTTCGGTCTGGCTCTCGATCTCTGCAACGAGGTCACGGTGGACACGGACGCCGAGCCTGGGGTCGGCTGGGAAGGGGAGGGAGCCGACGAGCTGCCGACCGACGGCTCGGACTTGGTGAGCCGAGCCATGTGCTGGGTCGCCGAGCGTGCGGGACAGGAGCTCGGACCGTTCCAGCTCCACGGGCTCAACCGCATACCGCTCGAGCGCGGACTGGGGTCTTCTGCCGCCGCCGCCGTCGCCGGTGTGGCGATCGCACGCGCCTGGCTTCGACTTGCGGATCGGGACGATCGGGAGATCGTCTTTCGTGCGGCGGCGGACATAGAGCGGCACCCGGACAACGCCGCGGCTGCCACGTACGGCGGCCTAACGGTAGTCGCCGACGGCTCCGTGCGCCGGTTCGACGTGGCGCCGGGCATCCGACCCGTCGTCCTCGTTCCGGAGCACCTTCGCATGCCGACCGAGGAGGCCCGCCGGGTGCTGCCGAGCCAGGTGCGGCTCTCCGATGCGGTGCGCAACGTGGCGCACGGCGCACTCGTGATCAGCGCGCTCGTCAGCGGCGACTTCGATCTGCTGCGTGTCGGGCTCCGAGACCGGCTCCACCAGGACGTCCGGCTCTCGCTCGTCCCCGAGGTCCGCGAGGTCTTCGAGCGGCTGGCGTCGCAGGGCGTGCCGGTATGCGTCTCGGGCGCCGGGCCCTCGCTCCTTGGGTTCGAGGACGAGCGGCATCCCACCCCCCATCCTGGAGGCGGCTGGCGGCTGCTTCGGCTCGCGTCTCGGGTGACGGGCATCGAGGTCCAGCAAGGTGCCGGTGAAACGACAACTCCGGACTTGTGACCGATGTCATTGAACCCCCTGATGCCCGAACCTAGACTCGCTTGAGGTCCTTCCCGGGACACAAGGTGCTCCAACCCCCTGGGACGTGCATATGAGCGCAGAGCCCGAGCCCCGGATCGAGCCCCACTTGGTGGACAAGCGGCCGAGGAAGGACGGCGCTCCGGTACTCGTCACGGACCTAGCCAGCAAGACCCTCGCGATCAAGGAAGGGGACACATTCCTCTACTCCGACCTGGAAGGGAACCTCGACCACGGGGGCGACTACGGGCTCGGCCTCTACTCCAACGATACGCGCTACCTCTCGCATCTCCGGATGACCTTGTCCGGGCGCAACCCCGTGCTGCTGTCGTCCTCGTCGGAGCGCGGCTACATGTCGCACGTCGACCTCACGAACCCCGATCTCCACGAAGGGGATGAGGTCACCGTGCGCCAGCAGACGCTGAACATCCGCAGGATCCGGGCGATAAACGGCCGGATGTTCGAGCGTGTGCGCGTCAAGAACTACAACCCACATCCCGTGGTGCTTGACGTGGAGTTCGCTCTGGGCGCGGACTTCGCCGACATCTTCCAGGTGCGCGGCATGGCCCGGGAGCAGCACGCGACGCCAGAGATGCCCAAGGCAGAGGGCAATCAGATCGAGTTCGCGTCCGTGGGCCTGGACGGAGCGCGTCGTGCCACGCTCATCGAGTTCGCCTCCACCCCCGATCTGATGAAGGTCGAGGGCGACCTCGTTCACGCGACCTTCCGGGTTCATCTCGGTGGATACCAGACGAAGCTGATCGGCATGACGGTGGAGCCGATGGTGGGCGACCAGCACCAGCCGGATGTCGGCTTCGACGTCGCAGTGCACGAGCTGCGCCGCTCCTACGAGGAATGGGAGCGGGAATGCTCGCAGATCGTGACAGACAACGAGCTGTTCAACCAGCTGCTCGACCGGAGCCTCCGCGATCTCCGCGCCCTGTACACGCGGATGGATGACGGCGCGGTGCTGGCCGCGGGCATCCCTTGGTATGTGACGGTCTTCGGGCGCGACTCCCTGATCGCCTCGCACCAGCTGCTGATGGTGAACGCGACGCCGGCCCGCCAGGCCCTCGAGCTGCTCGCCGCGCGACAGGGAACGCAGGTGGACGACTGGCGGGACGAGGAGCCGGGCAAGATCCTGCACGAGGTCCGGCGGGGCGAGCTCGCCCGCGCCGGGATCGTTCCCCACACTCCGTACTTCGGCTCGGTAGACGCCACCCCTTGGTTCCTCATCGTGTACGCGCAGTACTTCCGCTGGACCGGCGATCACGAGTTCGCGATGAAGCTGCTTCCAGCCGCCGAGGCTGCGCTGCGCTGGATCGACGAGCACGGCGACCTCGACGGCGACGGTTTCGTTGAGTACCTGTCGAGGTCCCCTCGCGGCATCCGCAATCAGGGCTGGAAGGACTCGGGCGACTCGATCGTGCACGTGGACGGGCGTCTGGCCGAGCCGCCGATCGCGCTGTCGGAGGTGCAGGCGTACGTGTACCTCGCGCGGATCCGGATGGCCGACGTGTACCGAGCCCTCGGCGACGAGCACCGAGCCGAGTTCCTCCTGGCTCAGGCGCACGAGCTCAGGCGACGGTACAACGGGGCCTTCTGGGTGGAGGACGAGCAGTACTTCGCCGCGGCGCTCGACCGCGAGAAGCGCCAGGTCCGAACGGTGATGTCCAACCCCGGCCATGGTCTCTACTGCGGCATCGTCGACGAGGACAAGGCCGCACCGCTCGCGAAGCGGCTCCTTGCGCCCGACATGTTCAGTGGTTGGGGCATCCGGACGCTCAGCAAGGCCTCCGCCGCCTACAACCCTATGAGCTACCACAACGGCTCGGTGTGGCCTCACGACAACGCCCTGATCGCCGCCGGGCTCAAGCGCTACGGGTATGCCAGGTCGACCAACCGAGTAGCTACGGCGATCTTCGACGCTGCGATCCAAGCCGACTACCTGCGTCTGCCTGAGCTGTTCTGCGGCTTCACGCGCCGGACGCCGAACCGGCCGGTGAGCTACCCAGTGGCGTGCTCGCCGCAGGCCTGGGCTGCGGGCTCACCCTTCTTGATGCTCCAGGCGATGCTCGGCATCTCCGCCCAAGCTCATCTGAGCCTGCTGACCGTCAACAAGCCTCACCTGCCGACGTGGCTCAACACCGTTGAGGTGCGCAATCTGGTGATCGGCGACAGCAGGATCTCGCTGGTGTTTCGGCGGGAGGGGGAGATCACGTCGTTCTCGCTCCTGGGCCGCGAAGGGCGCGTCCGCGTGGTGATGGAGGAGTAGGTGCTCCTCGGCCACGTGCGCACCGCCCGCCACCGGATTTGACCTACCGCCCCGGCCCCGCTATTAAGACCGCGCGGCGACGCCCCCGGTCCCCGCGCGGCCGTAGGACTGGCACGGGACCCCCGGGCTCCGCCGCGCGATTGGCGCCGTCACCAACCGAGTGACGAGCAGCGTGATCGTCGATTCATCCGTCCGTAGTGCGGATGGGGAGGGGGATCGGCTGGCATGAGTCGCTCTCGCAAGTCCATGAGCAACATCGGCCGTGGGGCGGTCGGATTGCTTCTGCTCGTGACCATGTGTCTGGTATCGCCCGTCACAGCCCTCGGCGACACGTCCTCCGCGGCGCCGACGGCGGCCACGGCCGTGCCGGTTGTGACGGGGCCGCTCGCGGTCACGGCGGATTCGTATCCGTTCGGCGCCGCCGACCACACGATGGTTCCTCAGAACCTGAAGAAGCTCGGCTACGTCGAGGAGGAGTACCTGGTCAGCGGGACGGCCAACGTCTACACGTGGCCGGCTCCGGGCCCGGCGGTCGTACGCAGCTACGGGTCTTCGGCGCCGTACACGACGCGGATGCTCGTGCGCCGTCCGGCGAACGGCGCGCGCTTCAGCGGGAACGTCATCGTCGAGTTGCTGAACCCGTCGAATGCATTCGACCTGAACATCGGATGGGCGATGATGCACCGCCAGATGGTGGCCAAAGGCGACGCCTGGGTTGGCATCACGGCGAAGCCCATCTCGGTGGCCGCTTTGAAGAACTTCGATCCGGTCCGTTACGAATCGCTGTCAATGGCGAACCCGTTGCCGCTGGACGACCCGATGAACTGCGCGAACCCAGTCGGCTCGGTGACTCCGCCAAGTCGCGAGACCGAGGACGGCTTGGTCTGGGACATCTACACACAGGTCGGTGCGTGGGTCAGGAGCACCGACCCCTCCAACCCGCTCACGTACGGCGGGGCCCGGGGTCACAGCCACCACAAGGGGGTCCAGCACGTATACGGGTTCGGGTACTCGCAGACCGGCGGGTTCCAGTACAACTACATCAACGCCATCCAGCCGCTGGTCGTTCAGGAGTACGGCAAGCCGATGTTCGACGGCTACATCGTCGCCGTCGCCGGGGGCGCTTTCGTGGGCCTGGTCCCGATCAACCAGTGCGAGGCGGCACCGCCGGTCGGCGACCCGCGGCGCCAGTTCTCGAACGCCGGCACGCCGATCATCCACGTGATGTCGCAGTCCGACTACCTGTGGGGGATCGCATCCCGGCGCCCGGACGGAGACACCTTCCCGGACCTCTTCCGTCACTACGAGATGGCCGGTGCGGGACATGCAACCCCGGACGAGCTGTACTACGCGGCCGCCCCCGCCGACATCACCAAGGCGGGCCGCGCGGTTCCGCCGATGAACTGCAACGAAGGCCCACGGAGCAGGTTCCCGAGCTGGATGTTCTTCGACGCGATGCTCGCAAACCTGCAGAAGTGGGTGGAGAGGGGCATCGCACCGCCACACGTCGCCCCGATAACCGTAGTGAGTGGGGCGCCGGTGCTCGATGAGTTCGGCAACGTTACCGGCGGCCTGAGGTCGCCGTACCTCGACGTGCCGACCAGCACCTGGTACGGAAGCTCCACCGGAGCCTCGTTCTGCTTCATCGCGGGACACGAGACTCCATTCACGGAGGAGCAGCTCGCTGCTCTCTACAGCAGCCACGGCGCATATGTGGTTGCTGTCACGAAGAGTGTGCTTGGGCTCGTCCATGACCGCATCATCACGGCATTCGATGGAGTGGGGATCGTCATCGAAGCTGCAAAGGCGGACGTGCCGTA
>JBFMCN010000026.1:0-22209 GCA_040754475.1 Actinomycetota bacterium
GACAACATCGAGATGACCGTCGAGCTGATCGCCCCCATCGCCATGGAGGAGGGCCTGCGCTTTGCCATCCGCGAGGGCGGCCGCACCGTGGGCGCCGGGCGTGTGACCAAGATCATCAAGTAGGAGAGGAACCGGAGAGGAAGGCATCGAGGAAGTGGCGGGACCGAAGATCCGGATCAAGCTGCGGGCCTACGATCACCGCATGCTCGATGTCGCCGCGCGCGACATCGTCGAGCACGTTACCCGCACCGGTGCGAAGGTCGTGGGGCCGGTCCCGCTGCCCACCGAGCGCTCCGTCTACACCGTCATCCGCTCGCCCCACAAGTACAAGGACTCGCGCGAGCACTTCCAGATGCTCACGCACAAGCGGCTCATCGACATCGTCGACGCGACCTCGAAGACCGTCCAGGAGCTGCAGCGCCTGAACCTGTCGGCTGGGGTCGACATCGAGATCAAGCTCTGATGGCAGAGGTCAAGGGCATCCTCGGGACGAAGCTGGGCATGACCCAGATCTTCGAAGACACCCGGGCGATCCCGGTCACGGTGATCAAGGCCGGGCCCTGCTTCGTCGCGCAGGTCAGGACCGAGGCCAAGGACGGCTACAGGGCCGTCCAGCTCACGTTCACCGAACCGCGGCCCCGCGACCTCACTCGACCGATGAAGGGCCACTTCGAGGCTCATGGCGCTCCGCCAGGCCGCTACGTCGTGGAGCTACGGACCGACGACGCTGAAGGCTACTCGGCCGGTCAGGAGATCAGGGCCGACGTGTTCCGGCCCGGCGAGCGGGCCGACGTGATCGGCGTCTCCAGGGGCAAGGGCTTCGCCGGAGTCATGAAGCGCCACGGGTTCGGCGGACTCGGGGGTAGCCACGGCACCGAGCGCAAGCACCGTTCGCCGGGCGCGATCGGGGCCTGCGCCACGCCCTCCCGGGTCTTCAAGGGGACGCGCATGGCCGGTCGGATGGGCAATGAGCGCGTGACGGTGTTGAACCTCGAGGTCGTTCAGGCCGATCCCGAGCGGAACCTGCTGCTGCTGAAGGGGGCCGTGCCCGGTCCGAACGGCGGCCTCGTGATGGTGCGCTCCGCCGTCAAGGCGCCCGTGGGGAGGAAGGGCTGATGGCCACCGTCCCCGTGCTCGACATCGGCGGCAAGAAGGTGGCGGAGCGGGACCTCGCCCCTGAGATCTTCGAGGCGGAGGTCAGGGTCCCGTTGATGCACCAGGTCGTCGTGGCCGGGCTCGCCTCGCTCCGTGCCGGAACGCACTCGACCAAGACGCGCGGCGAGGTCTCCGGGGGCGGCAGGAAGCCATGGCGCCAGAAGGGGACCGGACGGGCGCGGCAGGGATCCAACCGCGCTCCGCAGTGGAAGGGCGGGGGGGTCGTCCACGGACCGAAGCCTCGGGATCACGAGATCCGAGTCAACAAGAAGATGAAGCGGGGGGCTCTGCGCTCCGCGCTCACCGACGCCGTGCGGTCCGGCAAGCTCACGGTCGTCGAGGAGCTTCCGTTCGACGAGCCGAAGACGAGGCGGGCCGCCGAGATCCTCGAGGCGCTCGAGCTCTCCGGTCGGGTGCTGCTCGTCTTGCCGATGCCGGCCGAGGATGCCGTCGAGAGGTCCTTCCGGAATCTGCCGAACGTGAAGCTCGTCTACGCGCCGTCCCTCGGTACCTACGACGTGGTCGCTGCGGACAAGGTGCTGTTCACGAAGGCGGCGCTCGACGTCATCGAGGGACGGGAGGCCCCGGAGGCCGGCGGCGAGGAGGGTGACGAGTGAAGACGACGCGAGACGTCATCATCCGCCCGATCGTGTCCGAGAAGTCGTACGCGAGTCTGGAGAACAACGTCTACACGTTCCTGGTCGATCCGCGAGCGAACAAGACGGAGATCAAAGAGGCGATCCAGCGGATCTGGAACGTCCAGGTGACCTCGGTCAACACCCTGCACCGCAAGGGGAAGATCAAGCGGCGGCGTTGGACCCAAGGCAAGCGCCCGGACCAGAAGCGGGCGATCGTCACGCTGGCCGAAGGCGACAGCATCGAGATCTTCGAGACCGGGAAGTAGGGGTAGCGACACATGGCCGTCCGCAAATACAAGCCGACGACCCCGGGACGCCGAGGCGCGAGCGTCTCCTCATTCGACGAGGTCACGCGCAGCCGTCCCGAGAAGTCGCTGCTCGACAAGGGGCGCGAGCGCGCCGGTCGCAACAACAGGGGCCGGATCACCACGCGCCACAAGGGCGGGGGGAACAAGCGCCGCTTCCGGGTCGTCGATCTGCGCCGTGAGAAGGACGGCGTGCCGGCGCGGGTCGCCCACATCGAGTACGACCCGAACCGAAGCGCCCGGATCGCGCTTCTTCATTACCTGGACGGCGAGAAGCGGTACATCCTCGCCCCTCAGGGACTTCGGGTCGGCGACCGCCTCATGTCCGGCGAAGGCTCGGACATCCGTCCGGGTAACTCGCTGCCGCTTCGCAACATCCCGGTCGGCACCGTCGTCCACGCGGTCGAGCTGAAGCCGGGCGGTGGTGCGAAGATGGCCCGCTCTGCCGGCACCAGCGTGCAGCTTGTGGCGAAGGAAGGTCGCTTCGCCACGCTCCGGCTGCCCTCGGGCGAGATGCGACTGGTCGAGGCCGCCTGCAGGGGAACGGTAGGCGAGGTCGGCAACCCCGAGCACGAGCTCGTCCAGCTCGGAAAGGCGGGGCGCAACCGCTGGCGGTCCAAACGGCCGTCGGTCCGCGGCGTGGCGATGAATCCTGTCGATCACCCACTCGGCGGCGGTGAGGGCAAGAGCTCGGGCGGCCGCCATCCGACCTCTCCGTGGGGCAAGAAGGAGGGGCGGACGCGCAAGAAGAACAAGGCGTCGAACAAGCTCATCGTGCGGCGTCGCGGGAAGGGGCGTGGCTGATGGCGAGATCCATCAAGAAGGGGCCGTTCGTGGACGAGCACCTGATGGTCAAGATCGCCGAGATGAACAGGCGCGGCGACAAGCGGGTCGTGCGGACCTGGTCGCGGCGCTCGACGATCGTCCCGGAGATGGTCGGGCACACCATCGCGGTGCACGACGGGCGCAAGCACGTTCCCGTATACGTGTCGGAGTCGATGGTCGGGCACAAGCTGGGGGAGTTCGCGCCGACGCGCACCTTCCGCTCTCACGCCCGATCGGAACGAAGCAGCTCGGTCAGGTAGGCGATGGAGGCGAAGGCGACCGTCAAGTTCGTGCGGATCTCGCCGCCGAAGGCGCGGCGGGTGATCGACCTCATCCGCGGCCGGCACGTCGAAGAGGCGAGACGCATTCTCAGGTTCTCGCCACATTCGGCTTCCCACACCGTCGGCAAGTGCCTGGAATCGGCCGTCGCCAACGCCGAGCAGGTGCCCGGCGTCGCCTCGCAGAACCTGATCGTCGATCGCGCGTACGTTGACGCGGGCCCCACGCTGAAGCGGTGGCGGCCCCGCGCGTACGGGCGCGCCGCCCGCATCCGCAAGCGCACGTCTCACATCACGCTCGTCGTCAAGACGTTGGGAGAGGATGTCTAGTGGGCCACAAGGTCAACCCTTACGGGTTCCGGTTGGGGGTCATCTACCCGTGGAAGTCCAACTGGTACGCGGGGCGCGACTACGCAGACGCCCTGCATGAGGACATCTGGGTCCGCAAGCACATCCGCCGCCGTCTGGCGCGGGCCGGTATCTCGAGCATCGACATCGAGCGCAAGGGCGACCAGATCTGGGTGTTCATCCGCACGGCTCGTCCGGGCATCGTGATCGGGCGCAAGGGGGTCGAGGTCGACCGGATTCGCAAGGACGTCGAGCGCGTCACGAAGAAGCGCGTCGACGTGAAGGTCGAGGACATGAACTCCGCTGCGAGCGAGCTCCGCCCGGAGACCGATGCCACCCTGCTCGCGCAGGGCGTCGCCGAGCAACTCGCCGGCCGCGTGTCGTTCCGGAGGGCGATGCGCCGGGCCGTGCAGACCGCGATGCGCTCGGGAGCCCTCGGGGTGCGCGTTCAGTGCGGTGGCCGTCTGGGGGGCGCGGAGATGTCGCGCCGGGAGTGGTACCGCGAGGGTCGCGTGCCCCTCCACACGCTGCGCGCGCGGATCGACTTCGGAACCGCGGAGGCAAAGACCACGTTCGGGCTGATCGGCGTGAAGGTCTGGGTATACCACGGCGACGAGATCCCGATCTCCGAGCAGGAGACCGAGCGCGCGCGAGCCCGCGCGCTCGCCCAGGTGACGACCGGGGGCGCGGCCTCGACCGGTGCGCTGATCACGGACGAGAAGGAAGTCCTCGAGGTCGCGGAGGAGCCTGAGGCCCCCATCGTCCCGTCGAGCGAGGCGATGGAGCCGGAGCCCGAGGACACGACTCCCGAGGACGCGACCTCGGGGGACGCGGCTCCCGGGGAGGGGGAGGCTTGATGCTCGCGCCGAAGCGAGTGAAGCACCGCAAGGTGCACCGGGGGCGGATGCGCGGCCGGGCCACGGGCGGCTCCGAGGTGCATTTCGGCGACTACGGGCTGGTGGCGCTCGAACCGGCGTGGATCACGAACCGACAGATCGAGGCCGCGCGCGTCGCGATCACTCGGCACATCCGCCGCGGCGGGAAGGTGTGGATCACGATCTTCCCCGACAAGCCGTACACGAAGAAGCCCGCCGAAACCCGCATGGGCTCCGGCAAGGGCAACCCCGAGGGTTGGGTGGCCGTCGTGAAACCGGGGCGTGTGATGTTCGAGCTGTCGGGCGTCTCCGAGACGCTCGCCCGGGAGGCCATGAGTCGGGCGGCGCAGAAGCTGCCGATCAAGACGAGGTTCATCACCAGGATCGGGGGTGGGGACTAGATGCCCCGCAACGTCAGGGAGCTTCGGGAGCTGGGAGAGTCCGAGCTCCTCGAGCGGCTCGAGTCCCACAAGGAGGAGCTGTTCAACCTCCGTTTCCAGCTCGCCACGGGGCAGCTCGACAACCCAATGCGGATCAAGCAGGTGCGTCACGACGTCGCGCGGATCCTGACCGTGCTCGGTGAGCAGAACGTCGACGTGCAGATCGAGGAGGAGATCGCCCGGATCGATCGAGAGGCGCTTGCCCAGGCGAGCGAGGGGAAAGCGGCCGACACCGGCAGACGTCGCGGGCTGCGGCGCTTCCGAGCAAAGGCCGAGAGGACGCAGCGGGAGTCACTCGACGACCAGGGAGCGCTTCCGGCCGACGACGTCGAAGAGGCCGACGAAGCCGGAGAGTTCGATGAGGCCGCAGAGGCCGATGAGGCAGCCGAGGCCGAGGACGCCGAGGAGGAGCGGTGAGCGAGGAGAAGGCGACCGTCGGCTCCACGCGAGGCCGGCGGAAGACCCGGACCGGCGTCGTCGTGTCCGACGCGATGGACAAGACCGTCCTGGTCAAGATCGATAGGACCATGACCCATCCGCTGTACAAGAAGACCGTCCGGCGGTCCTCGAAGCTCGTGGCGCACGACGAGGGTAACGAAGCGCGCGTCGGCGACAAGGTCCGGGTCATGGAGACTCGCCCGCTGTCCAAGACCAAGCGCTGGCGCGTCATCGAGATCGTAGAGAAGGCGAAGTAGTGATCCAGCAGGAGACGCGCTGCAGGGTGGCTGACAACACCGGGGCGAGGGAGGTCCTGGTGATCCGGGTGCTGGGCGGCTCGCACCGCCGGTATGCCGCGATCGGGGACGTCATCGTGGGCTCCGTGAAGGAAGCCCTGCCCGGCGGCGCGGTCAAGAAGGGGGAAGTCGTGAAGGCCGTCGTCGTGCGCACCGCGAAGGAGCGCCGTCGACCCGACGGCTCCTACATCCGGTTCGACGACAACGCCGTCGTACTGCTGACCGCCGACACGCGGAACCCCCGAGGCACCCGGATCTTCGGTCCGGTCGCCCGGGAGCTTCGCGAGAAGCGCTTCATGAAGATCATCTCGCTGGCTCCGGAGGTGCTGTGATGCCGGGCGTCGACATCAAGAAGGACGACACAGTTCGTGTGATGAGCGGCAAGGACCGAGGCCATACCGGTCGCGTGATCCGCGTGCTGCCCGGCGAGGGTCGCGTGATGGTGGACGGCGCGGCTCGCGCGAAGAAGCACCAGCGGACGAGCGGCAAGCGCTCCACCGGCGGTCAGCAGCTGCAACAGGGCGGAATCATCGACACTGAGCTGTACATCGACATCTCCAACGTCCAGCTCGTGTGCCGGTCCTGCGGCCAGCCCACGCGCGTCGGGCACCAGGTGAACGCCGGCGGAGTGAAGGTTCGGATCTGCAGAAGGTGTGAGGCCGAGCTGTGAACGAGCGGTACGTTCCCCGGTTGAAGGCACGCTTCCGCGACGAGGTGCTCGGGCGCCTGCAGCGCGAGCTGGGCCTGAAGAATCCCATGCAAGTTCCTCGCCTCGAGAAAGTTGTGGTCAACATGGGGATCGGCGACTCGCTGAAGGACGGCGGCCTGCTGGAGGCTGCCACCGCAGATCTGGCGGTCATCGCCGGCCAGAAGGCGGTGATCACGAAGGCGCGGAAGTCCATCGCGGGCTTCAAGGTTCGCGAGGGCATGTCGATCGGCGCGAAGGTGACGCTCCGCGGCGACCGGATGTGGGAGTTCGTCGACCGGCTCCTTTCGGTCGCGATCCCGAGGATCCGTGACTTCAGGGGGCTGAGCCCGCGCTCGTTCGATGGGCACGGCAACTACACGCTCGGCCTGACCGAGCAGCTGATCTTCCCCGAGATCGACTACGACAAGGTCGTGAAGGTGCGGGGCATGGACGTCACGGTCGTGACGACGGCACACGACGACGAGCAGGGCAGGGCGCTGCTCACCGCGCTCGGGTTCCCCTTCGAGGGGGCGCCTGCGGTGTCGGCTGCCGCTTCCTAGCGAGGTAGACAGATGGCGAAGAAGGCGTTGATCGAGAAGCAGCAGGGACGGCAGGCGTTCGGGGTCCGCGAGTATACGCGGTGCCGCAGGTGCGGACGGCCGCGCGCGGTCTTCCGCAAGTTCATGCTGTGCCGGGTCTGTTTCCGCGAGCTCGCGCACGTCGGCGAGCTGCCGGGGGTGACGAAGGCGTCATGGTGAAGCTGGCGACGAACGTTACCGATCCCGTCGCGGACCTGCTAACGCGGATTCGCAACGCGCACCTGGCCGACAAGGACGACCTCCTGTTGCCCGCCTCCAAGCTGGGCGAGGCGATCCTCAAGATCCTTGCGGCCGAGGGCTTCGTCTCCGGGTACAAGCTCGAGGGCGAGGGCGTCCACAGGGCGTTTCGCGTCGGTCTGAAGTACGGGGCGAAGCGGGAGCGGGCCATCACGGGTCTGCGCAGGGTGTCGAAGCCCGGCAGACGCGTGTACGCGCCGCGGGGCGAGCTGCCCCGCGTGATGGGAGGCCTCGGCATCGCCATCGTGTCGACGTCGCAGGGAGTCATGACGGACCGCGATGCCGTGAAGAAGGGCATCGGCGGCGAGGTCCTGGCGTTCGTGTGGTGAGCGGGAAGGGCAACACGAGCAGCAGAAGGGATGAGGAGCCGGACGGATGAGCAGGATCGGCAGACAGCCCATCGGGATTCCGAGCGGAGTCGACGTCCAGATCGGCGACGACGCCGTCGTGACGGTGAAGGGTCCTCGCGGCACTCTGTCGCAGCGGCTTCACCCCGAGATGCGCATCGTCCAGGAGGAGGGTGTCGTCCGGATCGAACGCCCCAGCGACGAGGGGTTCCACCGGAGCCTCCACGGCCTCACCCGCACGCTGATCGCCAACATGGTCGAGGGTGTCACCAAGGGGTACGAGAAGCGGTTGCAGATCGTGGGCGTCGGCTACCGCGCCGCGATGAAGGGCAAGGACCTGGAGGTCGCCGTTGGATACTCGCACCCGGTCGTTGTGATAGCGCCCGAAGGCATCGAGTTCGAGGTCCCGTCGCCGACACAGATCCTCGTGCGGGGCAATGACAAGGAGGCGGTCGGCCGGGTGGCTGCCGACATCCGGAAGATCCGCAAGCCCGAGCCTTACAAGGGCAAGGGGATCCGCTACGAGAACGAGACGGTGCGCAAGAAGGCCGGGAAGGCCGCGAAGGGCGCAGCTTAGATGGAAGCAGCCTAGATGGAAGCGGAGTAGATGGAGGCCAAGCAGAAGCTCGAGGCGCGCAAGCGCCGACACGCCCGGGTCCGAAAGAAGGTCTGGGGCGACGCTGCGCGTCCTCGCCTGGCCGTATACCGCTCGAACCGACACATCTACGCCCAGCTGATCGACGATGCGGCGGCCCACACCCTGGCGGCCGCCTCGGACCGCGAGCTTCAAGTCCTGGGCGACAAGAAGGCCGCGGCAAGAGCCGTCGGCGCTCTCATCGCCGAGCGGGCGAAGCAGCGGGGCATCCAGCGCGTCGTGTTCGATCGCGGGGGCCGCCTGTTCCACGGCCGCGTGGCCGCGCTGGCCGAGGGTGCCAGGGAAGGGGGGCTTTCGATCTGATGCGACGGTATGACTCGTCTCAGGAGCAGAAGAGCCTGTACGAGGAGCGGGTCATCGCGATCAACCGCGTGGCCAAGGTCGTCAAGGGCGGCCGCCGCTTCTCGTTCGCGGCGCTCGTGGTGGTGGGCGACGGCGCCGGGCGCGTTGGCGTCGGCTACGGGAAGGCCAAGGAGGTTCCGGCGGCGATCGCCAAGGGCGTCGAGGAAGCCAAACGCAAGATGTTCGACGTGCCGATCATGGGCACGACTATCCCGCATCAGGTTACGGGGGAGGACGGGGCCGGCATCGTGCTCCTCAAGCCGGCTGCTCCCGGCACAGGCGTGATCGCCGGCGGTCCCGTGAGGGCACTCGTCGAGTGCGCGGGGATCAAGGACATCCTGTCCAAGTCCCTCGGCTCCAGCAACGCCATCAACATCGTGAAGGCGGCCGTGGCCGGCCTGAAGCAGCTGAGGCGCCCCGACCACGTGGCCAGGCTCCGGGACCGGCAGGTTCACCAGGTTGCGCCGAAGCCGATGCTGGAAGCCGTGGCGGCCGCCCAGGAGCGCCTGCGGGCTGCTCGTGCCGCGAAGCTCGAGGAGGTCTACGGTGACCAGGCTTAAGGTGACGCAGGTACGGAGCGTCATCGGCCGGCCGAAAGACCAGAAGGAAACCGTCCGCCGCCTCGGACTTCATCGGATCCACGGCTCGGTGATGAAGGACGACCGGCCGGAGATCCGCGGCATGATCGCCAAGGTGCGTCATCTCGTGAACGTCGAGGAGGTACCCGAGGAGGGCGCGCGGCGCCGGGGCAGGGAGAAAGAGAAGCGGGCATGAAGCCTCACCACCTCCGCCCGGCTGAGGGCGCCAGGAAGAGCAAGAAGCGCGTGGGGCGCGGTCGTGCCGGCGTCCGCGGGAAGACCGCCGGCCGCGGCACGAAGGGCTACCTGGCGAAGCACAACCCAAAGCTGGGCTTCGAGGGCGGGCAGATGCCGCTTCAGCGCCGCGTGCCGAAGCTCAAGGGGTTCAAGAACATCAACCGGGTCGAGTATGCGGTGGTGAACGTCGAGAAGCTCGGGCAGGTCTTCGAGGGGGGCGAGGTCGACCCCGAGGCCATGCTCGCGCACGGGCTCGTTCGCAAAGGCCGGCCGGTGAAGGTGCTGGCACGCGGCACCATAGACCGGGCACTGGTCGTGCGCGCGCACGCTTTCTCGGACGCCGCGAGGGCGAAGATCGAGCAGGCGGGGGGTCGGGTCGAGGTCGTCGGATGACGGGGTAGAATCGGGTACTCGTGCTCAGAGCCTTCGCCAACGCCTTCAGAGTTCCGGACCTCCGCAAGAAGATCCTCTTCACGCTGTTCATCATCGCGATCTACCGGTTCGGCTCCCACGTCCCGGTTCCGGTGGTGGACATCGGGAAGCTTCAGGACGCGCTCAAAGAGCAAGGGCAGGGGTTCCTGAGCTTCATCGATCTGTTCTCGGGCGGCGCGCTCACCCGGATGGCCGTGTTCGGTCTGGGGATCATGCCGTACATCACGAGCTCGATCATCATGCAGCTCCTCACGGTCGTGATCCCGAAGCTCGAGCGGTGGCAGAAGGAAGGTGAGACCGGGGTCAAGAAGATCAACCAGGTGACCCGGTACGTGACCGTCGTGCTCGCGCTGCTCCAGTCGACCGGGCTGGTGTTCCTGTTCCACTCGGGCTCGGCGTCGCTCGCCAACGTCAACATCTTCAACGAGGGAGACTTCACGGCGCCGAACATCGCACTGATCGTCATGATCATGACCGCCGGCACGGCCATGATCATGTGGATGGGCGAGCTGATCACGCAGCGCGGGATCGGCAACGGAATGTCGGTCCTGATCTTCACGAGCGTGATCTCCCGCCTCCCGCAGGAGGGCCGCGCCATCCTCCTCCAGGGCGGCACGCCGAAGTTCGTGACGATCCTGGTCATCGGCTTGGCCATCATCGTTGCCGTGGTTTTCGTCGAGCAGGGCCAGCGGCGCATCCCGGTGCAGTACGCGAAGCGGGTGGTCGGGCGCCGGATGACCGCCGGAGGCAGCACGTACATCCCGCTCAAGGTCAACCAGGCGGGGGTGATCCCGATCATCTTCGCGGCGTCGATCCTCTACTTCCCCTCGCTGGTCGCGAGCGCGTACCACGCAAGCTGGTTCCAGAACTTCGTCAACAACTACATCAACAACCAGCGGAGCATCGTGTACATGGTGATCTACGGGCTGCTCGTGATCTTCTTCGCCTACTTCTACACGGCGATCGCGTTCAACCCGGTGGACACGGCCGACAACTTGCGGAAGTACGGGGGGTTCATCCCCGGCATCCGGCCCGGGACGCCAACGGCGAACTACCTGAATGACGTGCTGGTGCGCATCACGCTTCCCGGCTCGCTGTTCCTCGCGGCGATAGCGCTGTTACCGACGATCGTGCTGGCCATCTGGATGATCCAGGAGTTCCCGTTCGGCGGCACGTCGCTCCTGATCACCGTCGGCGTGGCGCTGGAGACCATGAAACAGCTGGAGTCCCAGCTCCTCATGCGTCACTACGAGGGCTTCCTGAAGTAGGCGACTAGAGAAAGCAGGCGATGATGCGAATCGTTCTCCTTGGGCCGCCCGGAGCAGGAAAGGGAACGCAGGCGACCAAGCTCGCCGACCGCCACGGCCTGGCAGTCATCGGGACCGGCGACATCTTCCGCGATCACGTGGCTCGGGGCACGCCGCTCGGGGTCCAGGCAAAGGCATACATGGACCGCGGCGAGTACGTTCCCGACGAGATCGCTGTGGGCATGGTGCTCGACAGGCTCGAGGAGCCCGACGCTCGGGACGGCTTCATCCTCGACGGGTTCCCACGCACCGTGCCGCAGGCCCAGGCGCTCGAGCGCGCGCTGACCGAGGCCGGCCGACCGCTACACGCTGCCCTCAACTTCAAGATCGACGACGAGGTGGCTGTGGAGCGGCTGACCGAGCGGCTGGTGTGCCCGAACTGCAAGCGTCTGTACAACCTGTCGTCCAAGCCACCGCGCGTCGAGGGCATCTGCGATGCCTGCGGTCAGCAGCTCCAGCTCCGCTCCGACGACGACGAGGTGACGATCCGTCGCCGGCTCGAGATCTACAGGGAGCAGACGGAACCGCTCGTGCAGCACTTCCGGGAGCGCGGCCTCCTCCGCGACATCGACGCCGAAGCCTCCGAGGAGGTCGTCGCCGACCGCACGATGGAGGCGGTCTCCGACCTCACGGATCTCGAGGCATGATCGTCTACAAGTCGGCGGAAGAGATCGACCGGATGCGCACGGCCGGTCGCATCGTCGCGGCGACCATCGATCGTGTCGTCTCCAACGTGCGGCCGGGCGTAACAACTGCGCTGCTGGACTCGGTGGCCGAGGGATGCATCGTCGAACGTGCGGCCACGCCCTCGTTCAAGGGCTACCGGGGCTTCCCGGCCTCCATCTGCACGTCGATCAACGACGAAGTTGTGCACGGGATCCCCTCGGAGAAGCGGGTGCTGAAGGAGGGAGACGTCCTATCGCTCGACTTCGGAGCGATCTGGGCGGGATTCCACGCCGACGCCGCCGTGAGCGTCTTCGTCGGTGATCCTCCGTCGTCCGAGGCAGAGAAGCTGTTGCGCGTGACGCGGGGGTCGCTCGAGGCCGGGATCGCCCAGATCCGGCCCGGGGGGCGCCTGTCCGACATCTCGAACGCCATCCAGCAGGTCGTCGAAGGTGCCGGGTTCTCCGTGGTGCGCGAGTACGTCGGACATGGGATCGGCCGCAGCCTCCACGAGGAGCCGCAGATCCCGAACTACGGCCCGCCGGGACGCGGCCCCGAGCTGAAGCCGGGCTTGGTGATCGCGATCGAGCCGATGGTGAACGTCGGCGACTGGCCTACTCGCGTGCTTGCCGACCAGTGGACGGTCGTGACGCAGGACGGATCGCTTTCCGCCCACTTCGAGCACACGATCGCCGTTACCGAGGACGGGCACGAGGTCCTGACCGCCCCTGATTGAGTCCGTCCGCCACCGGAGCCGGTTCTCTGAGCAGCCTTGGACACCCTCACCGGCCGCCCTTATACTTGCTTGCCGTCCCCAGCCGGGGGCAGTTTCGGCTCGCCTGCAAGCGGGTCGAGTGTGTTCTGTCGAGAGGTCACCTGGGAGTTTGTCGAAGAAGGACGCCATCGAGGTGGAGGGCACGGTCTCGGAGCCGCTGCCGAACGCCATGTTCCGGGTGGAGCTCGACAACGGGTACAAGGTGCTGGCGCACATCTCGGGGAAGATGCGGATGCACTACATCAGGATCCTCCCCGGAGACAGGGTGCTGGTGGAGCTGTCGCCGTACGATCTGTCGCGCGGCAGGATCGTCTACCGGTACAAGTAGACGCGGCAACGAGCGGGAAGGTGCGGAGGAGATGAAGGTTCGGCCGTCGGTGAAGAAGATGTGCGACCGGTGCAAGGTCATCCGGCGGCGTGGCCAGGTTAGGGTCATCTGCTCGAACCCCCGCCACAAGCAGCGACAGGGCTGAGGGAGGAACGATCGTGGCACGCATCGCAGGCGTCGACCTTCCCCGCGACAAGCGGGTCGACATCGCCCTGCGCTACATCTACGGGATCGGGCCCACGCGCGCGTACGAGATCGTCAGCGCCACGGGCGTCGACGCCGGCACCCGGGTTCGCGACCTCTCCGAGGAGGAGGTCTCCCGGATCCGCGAGTTCATCGACCGCACGTACAAGGTCGAGGGGGACCTGCGGCGCGAGGTGGCCCAGGACATCAAGCGAAAGATCGAGATCGGCTGCTACCAAGGGGTTCGCCACCGCCGGAGCCTTCCGGTGCGGGGCCAGCGGACGCACACGAACGCCCGTACCCGCAAGGGGCCCAAGAAGACCGTGGCCGGCAAGAAGAAGGCGACCGGGAAGAAGTAGCGGGGTAGACATGGCGAAGCCCAAGGCAAAGAAGGCGCGCAAGAGAGAGAAGAAGAACGTCGTCCACGGACAGGCCCACATCAAGTCGACGTTCAACAACACGATCGTCACCATCACGGACCTGCAGGGGAACACCATCAGTTGGGCGAGCGCCGGGAACGTGGGGTTCAAGGGCTCCCGGAAGTCCACCCCGTTCGCTGCGCAGCTCGCCGCCGAGGCCGCGGCCCGGCGTGCCCAGGAGCATGGGCTGCAGAAGGTCGATGTGTACGTGAAGGGACCCGGGTCCGGCCGTGAGACGGCCATTCGCTCGCTCGCGGCGTCGGGTCTCGAGGTTGCCGGCATCCAGGATGTGACGCCGGTTCCCCACAACGGGTGCCGGCCCAGGAAGCGCCGGCGCGTCTAGTTCGGACGGAACGCCGGCCGACGGGCCGGACGGTCGGCGGGGCAGGAGTGGATGATCCCCCGCCGGAGGAGGTAGCAGGTGTTCATCGTCGCAAGGCCGCAGATCCAGGAGGAGAGCGTCACACCGACGCGCTCCCGATTCATCGTCGAGCCGCTGGAGCCGGGTTTCGGCTACACGCTCGGCAACTCGCTCCGCCGGACGCTCCTGTCCTCGATCCCCGGAGCCGCGATCTCGTCGGTTCGGATCGAGGGGGTGCTGCACGAGTTCTCGACCATCCCGAAGGTCACCGAGGACGTGACCGACATCATCCTCAACCTGAAGGAGCTCGTGATCCGCTCGGAGTTGGAGGAGCCGGTCACGGTCTATCTGAAGACAAGGGGTCCGGGCGAGGTAACGGCGGGCGACATCGCCCCGCCTGCGGGGGTCGAGATCCTCAACTCCGATCTCCACATCGCCACCCTCGGCAAGGGCGGCAGTCTCGAGATGGAGATGGTTGTCGAGCGCGGGGTCGGCTACCGGATGGCCGACAAGAACAAGAAGCCCCGCGATCCGATCGGTGTGATCCCGGTCGACTCGATCTTCTCGCCGGTCCGCAAGGTGTCGTACGCGGTCGAGAACACCCGCGTCGAGCAGATGACCGACAGGGACCGGCTGATCTTGGACGTCGAGACCGACGGGTCGATCAGCCCTCGCGAGGCCGTAGCCTCGGCCGGCGGCACTCTCCTCGAGCTCGTGCACCTGTTCTCCGAGCTGGCCGAGGCCGCCAGCGTGACCGTCGGCCCCGCCGAGGCCGAGGCCGTGCCGTCTGACTACGCGATCACGGTGGAGGAGCTGAACCTGTCGGTCCGCTCCTACAACTGCCTGAAGCGCGAGGGCGTCAACACCGTCGGCGACCTCGTGCAAAGGAGCGAGGCAGAGCTGATGGACATACGCAACTTCGGTCAGAAGTCGATCGACGAGGTCAAGTCCAAGCTCGAGGAGCTCGGCCTCTCGCTGCGGGAGGAGTAGCAGATGCCGAAGCCCAGCAGAGGCCCGCGACTCGCATCGAGCCCCGCGCACCAGCGACTGCTGCTCTCGGGCCTTGCTGCCGATCTGTTCGCCAGGGAGCGTGTGAACACGACCGAGGCGAAGGCCAAGGCTGTGCGCCCGCTCGCGGAGAAGCTGATCACGTTCGCGAAGAGGGGAGACGTGGCCGCCCGGCGCGAGGTCCTCAAGGTCATCCCGGATCGAGACGTGGTCCACAAGCTCTTCTCGGAGATCGGGCCGCGGTACGCCGAGCGCCCGGGCGGATACACACGCATCCTCAAGCTCGGGCACAGGAAGGGCGACGGCGCGCCGATGGCGCGCATCGAGCTCGTGGAGGAGTAACACGCGGAGATGGGGAGGGGCCTTGCTCGCTGGCGGCTGAGCCGACGGGCGCTCGCGAGGCCCATCACCATCCGGACCTCAGCCCATCGCGGCCGTTCATCTGTGGCTTCGGCCGTCTGACTGCCGTGGCTACCATCAGGTTGACGCTGGCGTACGACGGGACGGGGTTCCGAGGGTGGGCCCGGCAGCGCGGCCAGCGTACCGTCCAGGGCGTGCTGGAGACTGCGCTGGAACGATCCCTGCGTCGAGTTCCGAAGCTCTCCGTCGCCGGGCGGACTGATGCCGGCGTGCACGCCCGCGGCCAGGTGGTCTCGTTCCCGGCGGACGATGGACTCGACATCGGGAGGCTCCAGCGCGGGCTCAACGGGATGCTCGCTCCCGAGATAGTCGTCCTCGACGCGCGGCGGGCGCCGGAGGGGTTCGACGCGCGGCGCTCGGCCACCGCCCGCGAGTACCGATACCTGATCGACGTCGGTCCCGTTCCAGACCCGTTCACGGCCCGGTTCGTCTGGCACCGTCCCGGCGAGCCGTCGCTTGTTCGCATGCGGGCGGCCGCGCGGGTCCTGGTCGGCGAGCACGATTTCGCCTCGTTCTGCCGCGCGCCGCAGGGTGGTGCGTCGACGGTTCGGCGGCTGGAGCGGCTCGCCGTGTCGCGGACGGGCGACCGCGTCGAGATAGGAGCGCGGGCCAACGCGTTCCTACACCAGATGGTCAGGAGCCTCGTCGGGGCCCTGGTGCCGGTCGGCGACGGGCGGATCGAGCCCGGCGAGATGGCAGCTATCCTTGCGGCGCGCGACCGGAGCAAGACGGGTCCGGTCGCGCCTCCGCACGGACTGACCCTCGAGCGCGTGGTCTACGGACGTCGCGCGCTGGGGGTCGAGCGCTAGCCTCGCCCGTCGGTAGCCGGGTCGGGCTACCCGGCCGCGGGCTCCTTCCAGACAGGGTCCCCGACCTTCAGGATCTGCCGACCGGCCATCCCGTTCAGGACGCCTGCGGCCGACGTATACCAAGCCACTCCGGCGGTGATGACCCCGACGAAGCCGCCCAGCTGGACCGTGCTCTCCGAGGCCGAGAAGAAGCCGAGGAACAGGATGATCTCGGTTGCCTCAAGCGTGAGGAACACGAGGAAGGTGGCAAGGTTCGTCCGTGTGCTCCAGGCCAGCATGTACGTGTTGAAGATGGCGAAGGCGAGGAGTATGAAGCCGAGATCGTTGAGCGCGTTCGGGCTGCCGCCCTCGACGAGCAGCACGTATAGGCCGAGTCCGATCCAGAAGGCCCCGTACGTGGAAAACGCCGTGGCGCCGAACACGTTCCGGTTGCGGAACTCCCACATGCCCGCGAGGAGCTGAGCCAGCCCGCCGTAGGCGAACGCAAAGCCGAGCCAGGCATTTCCGCCGTCGGTCCACCCCACGTTCTTGGCCGACAGCAGGAAGGTCGTGAGGGCGAAGGCGGCGAGCCCGAGCGGCGCAGGATCTGCGGCCGGTGCGAGCTCGACGCGGCGGTGCTGAGTCTCTTCCACAGGGATCCTCCTTCGTTGGGCGTGGGACGACCGCGTCCCTCGCGGGATGCTCCCTCATCGGGGCGACACCGCCGACCGGCGAAAGTCCCGTCCCTACAGGGGCGGATGGGCGGTCACGGCCCACTGAGCTGTCGCTCGGTTGCAGAGACCATGCCGTCGCGCCGTTGCGCCGGCGCGGCTATGCTTGTGCCGAAGGGCAACTCGAATGGCACGAATCGAGGCTTCGGGTGTCGAGCCCCTGTCGCTTGTGGCGGCTGAGGGCGTTCTCCTGGATCTGATCGGCGATGCCGCGATCGCGATGGACTCCGATCTCCGGATCACGCTTTGGAACCACGCCGCCGAGGTCCTGTACGGATGGGCCGCCGAGGAAGCAGTCGGACGGAACATCACCGACCTGCTCCGCACGGACTTCATGCAGGAGACACGGGAGAGGGTGCTCCACGCGCTCGGGGAGTTCGGCGAATGGCGAGGCGAGGTCACCCATCAGCGGAAGGACGGCGTGCCGGTGATCGTTCAGGTGACCGCCCGCGCCCTTCGAGGTCCTGAGGGCAAGATGGCTGGCGTCCTGAGCGTCTACCGCGACGTCACTCAGCAGAGACTCGCTGAGGAAGCGCTTCGCGAGAGCGAGGCGCGTTTGGCGGAAGCACAGCGTATGGCCCATCTCGGAAGCTGGGAATGGGACATCGCGGCAAACACCCATGGGTGGTCGGAGGAGATGTGCCGCATCCTCGGGGTGGAGCCAGGAGGCTTCACCGGCAGCTACGAGGGTTTCCTGGCCTTCGTGCATCCCGCCGACCGCGGAACGGTTGATCGTGCCGTCAAGAGGACCCTTGCGGAGGGTGTGCCTTACGACGTCGAGGTTCGGTTCCTGCGGCCCGACGGCTCGGTGCGCTGGTTGCACTCGAGAGGCGCGCTCGTCTCGGATGCCACCGGCAGCCCCGTCAAGATGAGCGGCACGGCGCTGGACGTCACCGAGCGCAGGCGGGCGGAGGAAGAACGACGGCTGATCCTTGCCCACCTCGTCAACGCCCAGGAGGAGGAGCGAGCGAGGATCGCCGCAGACATACACGACGATTCCATCCAGGTCATGACCGCAGTGGGGATGAGGCTTGAGACGCTCATGCAGGGCCCATCCGAGAAGGAGCGGTCCGAAGCGCTCTCGAAGCTGAAGGACGTCGTGTCTGCCGCCATCTACCGCCTGCGGCACCTGATCTTCGAGCTCCGCCCCAAGGTCCTGGACGAGGAGGGCTTCGCCCCGGCTCTGGCCGACTACCTGGAGCGCATGGAACTGGAGGTTGGGATCATCGCCCATCTCGACAACGAGCTGGTCGAGGAGCCCGACGTGGACACGCGCGTGATCCTCTACCGGATCGCCCAGGAAGCTCTGTCGAACGTGCGCAAGCACTCCCAGGCGGCTCACGTCGCCGTGACCCTGGCCGCGCAGGGCGATGGGATCCTCGTGCGGATCCAGGACGACGGGATAGGGTTCGATACCGACACCGTCGACGCGGGCTCTCCGCCGACGATGGGACTTGCGGCCATGCAAGAACGTGCGCAGATGGCCGGCGGCTGGCTCCGTGTCAGGTCCTCGCCCGGCTCCGGGACCGTTGTGGAGTACTGGGTGCCGGTGGCGACGTGAGCGGGCGAGGCGGAGCTGCTGAGGCCCTTCTGCGGGATATCCAGATCCGAGGACAGGCTACTGCGCCCGTTTCGCACGAGTACGGAGGAGGTGGGCCAGGAGCGTCGGAACGGCCTGACGGCGCTCGGCCTCGCCCTCGTCATCGTTCCCCAGCTCGTGATCGCCGCAACGGTGCTGGAGAGCGGGCACTGACGGAGCGTTCGCGCTCCTTTCCTCCTCACTGAGGACGATCGGATCGAGCAGCACGATCTTGTCGCGCGAGGTCTTCAGCATGCCCTCCTTGCGAAGCTGGCGGAGGGTCCGGGTCACGACCTCTCGCGCCGAACCCACCGCATCGGCCAGCTCCTGCTGCGTCGTGCGCACGACGAGGTGTCGCCCGCTGCCCGTGGTGGCCAGATCCAGCAGATGTCGGACGAGGCGCTGGCGGACTGAGAGGAAGGCCTGCTCCGACAAGTCGGCGAGGGCTACGTAGAGCTGTCGCGTGATCTCCTCGGCGTACGCCCTGGCCACGCGCGGATCCGACGCGATCATCGAGCGCAGCGTCTCGACCCCCAGTGCAGCGACCGAGGCGGTCGTCATCGTCTGGACGCTCATCGGTCCGGGGCCTCCCAGGACGAGGGGGAGGCCGGCGACGTCGCCGCTCCGCGCGTAGCGCACCGTGACCTCTCGACCGTCCGGAGAGCGGAGGAACACGCGCAGCAGGCCCTCGATCACCACGATCACGCGCGGGTTCTCTTCCTCGCGGTATACCAGCGCGCCGGCCGGGACGGTGATTTTGATCGCTCCGGCCAGGAGACGCTCCGCGGCATCCTCAGGAAGCGTGGAGAGGAAGCTGCCCCGCAGTTCTTCCCGAGGGAGACTCTCGAGCACGTCCACCGCTGGCCCCGGTCCCGTCCGCTGAGCCGAGCGGCCTCGCACCTCAACCTCAGTCTAAGCCTTCTGCGCGCGCCCGGCCGTGGCCTGGATGGGCGTCCTAAGTGACCGAAGTCACCCTCGTGAGGGACTCTGGTCACTGACGCGGGAAGGGGTACGCGCCAGGATGAAGGTGGCTTACCGGCTGTTGCGGGAAAGGAGGGTCGAGATGAAGCGGATCGAGTACCGCGTCGAGGAGCTGCCGTTCACCGAGCACTTCGAGACGCACGTCAAGGAAGTGATCGAAAGGCTGGCGGAGCTCGGCAAGGAGGGCTGGGAGGTCGCCAGCCTCGACCTGACCGGTCACCCGTCCTACTCTCCGGCGGCACAGCCGCACCCGAACGTTCCGGTGCTGCTCCAGCGCGAGGCCGCGTAGGCGGCGGCTCCACGATCGGAAAGCGCAGCGAGGCGCCCGGCGGGACGCCTCACTGCAGTTAGGGTCGGGTCACGTCCTCCGACGCGATTCCGACTGTGCCGTTTCGGGTCGGCCCGAGAGAACTGCCTACCAGCGAATCGCCTGCTCGGCGGGCGTCCTTGTGAGGCCCCGGTCGCCACGCACGAAGAACTCGCCGGCCGTCGGGTCGCCGTACCAGTTGAGTCCGCACTTGCCCGGGCCACGGCACGCGTACTTCCCGACGGTGTGCCACGACGAGTTGCTCCCGAAGCCGCCGTACGGCCTGGTCGGTTCACCGCAGACCGGACACCTCATGTAGCGTTCGGCTGGGCACGCCCTCTCGTCGACCTTGGTCAGGATACTCATCATGCCTCCTACTCCTTCATCGGGGTCTCCGGCGCCCACCTTGAGAGCGTGAGCTGCGTAGGAGAGGCTTCCATCAGCAACCCACGTTGGTCCGCCGATGTCGGTCCTCGGGGCAGCCGGGTGCTCTCCTTTGACGGGGTGGCGAATCCGCACGTAGCATTGGGCGTCGGCCGTTCCGGCCGGCTTTTCCCACGGATGAAGACCTACAGCCCGAGGCCGCGCGACATCGAGCGGCGCTGGTACGTGATCGACGCCGGCGGCGCGGTTCTCGGCCGTCTGGCCTCAGAGGTGGCGGCCATCCTCCGCGGCAAGCACAAGCCGATCTTCGCCCCTCACATGGACACGGGCGACCACGTGATCGTCGTGAATGCCGCCGGGGTTCGCCTGACCGGGGGCAAGGAGCAGAAGAAGATCGCCTACCGACATTCCGGCTACCCGGGCGGCCTGACCGAAACCACGTATGCCCGTCTCATGGCCACGAGGCCGGTGTTCGTGGTGGAGAAGGCGATCAAGGGGATGCTGCCGAAGAACCGCCTCGGCCGCGCGATGGCCAAGAAGCTCCAGGTCTACGCGGGGCCGGAGCACCCTCACCAGGCACAGAGGCCGCAGCCGCTGGCGCTGGGCGAGGTGCCGAAGTGGGACGGGCTTCCCAAGCCCGCCCCGAAGCCTGCCAAGGCCCCCGAGCCGAAGGGTCCGAAGCGGCGGCGAGTGGAGAAGCCGGCGCCCAAGCGGGCGGCCGCCAAGCGACCTGCGGCCGGGGCTCCTGCGGCCAAGCGCCCGGCGGCCAAGCGGCCAGCTGCCGCCAAGCGCATCGCAGCCAAGCCTGCGGTGACCAAGCCTGCAGAAGCCAAGCGCACCACCGCCAAGGCCGCCACACCCAAGAGCACTGCCGCGAAGAAGACGACCGCGAAGCGGAGCACGGCGAAGCGGATCACGGCTAAGCTGACCACCCGCAAGCGTAAGACGGCCGCCGAAGGGGTCCCGAAGAAGACCGAGGCCAAGGCGCCGGCCCGCCGCAGGGCGAAGAAGGAGGACTAGTTGGCGCAAGCGGAGATCTCCACCGGACGCCGCAAGGAGGCCGTCGCCAGGGTCCGCCTGGTGCCGGGCAGCGGCAACTACCAGCTCAACGGGCGGAGTCTCGAGGAGTACTTTCCCGCCCGGGCCCACCGGATGATCGTTGCGGCGCCGCTTCGGACCGTCGGACGCGACAAGGAGCTGGACGTCATCGCCCGCATCGAGGGCGGTGGCGTCTCCGGCCAGGCCGGCGCGCTTCGACTGGGGATCGCCCGCGCGCTCATCGAGCTCGACCCGGAGCTGCGGCCCGCCCTGAAGAAGGAGGGCTACCTCATGCGCGACGCGCGCGAGAAGGAGCGCCGCAAGTACGGCCTGAAGAAGGCCCGCAAGGCTCCGCAGTACTCGAAGCGCTGAGGGCTAGGGCTCGTCGTCGCCGACGTACTCCTCCAGGATGAGCCTCGCCTGGATCTCCAGGCTCCTCGGCACCCAGAGGTCCATGGAACCCACCGGGTACGGGCTCTCGGCTTCACCCTTCACGAGCACCGGGATGCCCTCTGCTTCCAGGAGGCCCTTCGCCAGATAGCCCTCGGGGACCGATCCGGCCGAGTAGACGCGTACGAAGTCCTCCTGCATCCACCCATTCTGCCGTGCGACTCAGGACTCCGCCTTTGCAGGCATTGACAGGTATGGATGGAATGCGCACACTTGGCATCGACAGACTTGGGAACTATTTACTTGACATACCCATGAGCTTGGGTGTATTATCGACGTATGGCAAGGGACGACCTGAACCTCATCAAGCTCATGGAGCGATTCTCCGACGCCGAGTCGGCGGCGGAGTTCCTTGAGGCGATCCGCTGGCCTACCGGCCCCGTGTGCCCCCGATGTGATGGCGCCAAGGTGTACCGGATCAAGGCAAGCCGTGACCGCCGTCGCCTCTGGAAGTGTGCGGCCTGCCGTAAGCCCTTCAGTGTCGCCGTAGGGACCATCTTCGAGGCTAGCCACATCCCGCTCCACAAGTGGCTGATCGCCTTCCATCTTCTGTGTGCGTCCAAGAAGGGTATGAGTTCCCTTCAGCTGAGTCGGATGCTCGGAATCACGCAGAAGTCGGCTTGGTTCATGACGCACCGTATTCGCTATGCGATGACGCAACCTCCGTTCAGCGCGAAACTGTCGGGAGTCATTGAGGCAGATGAGACCTTCATCGGCGGCAAGCCCCGCGCCGGAGACGTTCGCACCAAGAAGGAAGCTCGTATGTGGAGCGAG
>JBFMCN010000027.1:0-19834 GCA_040754475.1 Actinomycetota bacterium
CTCCCCAGGTGTTCAACGACTCTAGCAGCGAGATGCGACTCGGACGGGGGTCGTGAGTCAGGGGGCTCCGGGCCGGCGGCCCAGGAGTCCCGCCACATACCCGGCCATCTTGGCGATGTCGGTAAAGGCCATCAGCGCCGGTACCGCTACGACGGCCTTCGCGCGTTCGGCCGGATCCCCTACGCGGGAGAGGGCACGCAGCACCGGGCGCGCCGCGTAGGCCATGCCGCCGGCGAGCGCTAGCAGCTTGAGGATTCGGCCCCTTGAGCCCAAGGCGAACAAGGCGCCGCCGTAGGCGCCGAAGCGGAGTGCGTTCCGCTCGGGGTGCATCTGTGCGATCGCGTCCCCGCGCGCGTACCGGAAGTACTGGGTCCACGTCTCGCCGAGCGTCTCTCGCAGGCGCCAGCGAACCACCGCATCACGGGCAAGGCGCATGTCGAGCCCGAGCTCGCGCCACCTGTGGTCGACGTACATGTCCTCCCCGATGTCGAGCCATTCGGGCCAGCCGCCCACCGTCTCGATGGCTTGGCGCGTGAGCGCGACCGAGCGGTGGCTCGGCATGAATCGGCTCTCGTCGATCTCGTCGGCGCTCGGGAGGTTCACGGCAGCCATGCACCGCTGCAGGAACGTCTCCGTGAGCGGTCCGTAGAGACCCATCGAGACGTCGGCACCTGCCTCGATCGGCTCGAGGATCCGCTCGAGCCAGTCGGGCTCGAGGACGCAGTCTGCGTCGGTGACGGCGATCCGATCGTATGAGGCGGCCGCTAGGGCCACGTTTCGGCCGCGGGCGATGTTCGCGCCCGGCTCCTCGATCAGCACGATGCCTTCGGCCGCGCGAAGGACCTCGAGAGTGCCGTCCGTAGAGCCGCCGTCTACGACGACGACCTCCTCCGGCGGTCGAGTCTGGGCACGAATCGAGGCCAGGAACTCGCCGATGCGGTCATGCGCGTCCTTCACCGTCGTGATTAGCGAGACCCTCATCTCGCCCCCACGGCCCGTTCGTATACCTTCAGCGTCATACGAGCGGTCTCGTTCCACGAGAACTGCTCGGCCCTCCGGAGCCCCTGCATCGACAGCCGCTCGGCTAGATCGAGGTCGGTCAGGACCGCCTCGATCGCCTGGGCGATCTCGCGGACCGATCGGGGGTTCACTCCGAGGGCCGCGTCGCCGGCGACTTCCGGCAGGGAGGATGTGTTGGAAGTGACGGTGGGAAGCCCCCTGGCCATCGCCTCGATCACGGGCAGGCCGAAGCCCTCGTAGAGCGACGCGTAGACGAACACGTCGGCCGAGCGGTAGAGGGCGTCTAGGTCCTCCGGCGTGAGCAAGCCTGTTAGCGTGATGTCGCCGGGCCCCTCGAGGGCGATCTCCCGCATGAGCGCATCGTGGCGCCAGCCGAGCGCACCGGCCAGCACGAGCGCGTGAGGGAGCCCGGTGGCCGCCACGCGCCGGTAAGCACGGATCAGCCGTACCAGGTTCTTGCGCGGCTCCAGCGTTCCGGCGAACAGCACGAACGGCTGAGGGATCTTGAGTCGCGCGAGCGTGAGCTCGGCGTCGGTGGCCCCAATATCCAGCGAGGCGCCCAGGGGGACGACGTGGAGCTTCCCCGGGTCGACCTTCGTTCGCGACAGGACGTCCTCGGCGGTGTTCCGCGAGGGTGTGAGGATCGCGTCGGCGCGTCTTACCGCCGCCCGAAGCCCCACCTCGTAGAGGTAGCGCCAGCTCCGCTCGAACATCCCCGGGTAGTGCTTGAACGCGAGGTCGTGGACGGTCACGACGAGCTTCTGGCCGGCCGCTGCCGGCGGGATCGCTGCGGGGTTCGTGGCGTGCACGAGGTCGGCCGACTGCAGGTCGGCGGGCAGCGGCGGCCGGCCGGTGAGGTTCCAACGCGGGTACAGCATCTTGATGGACCCTGGAAGCTCTTCGACCCAGAAGTCGCGCAGCCACCGCTCGGGCCGCTCTCGTGATGGGAACCGGGCGTGGAACAGCCTGAGGTCGAGCGACGGATCCTGCCGGACGAGGGCGGGGACCAGGCTGCGAACGTACGTGCCGATGCCGCCGGGGGCCTGGAACCACAGCTGGTCTATGTGTACGGCGACGCTCGTCACCGCAGCGCCTCCACGGCTACCTCGCGTCCCCCCGACCGCTCAGGCTCGGCACGCCGGGCCGGACGAACGGAGCCCGCCCGCAAGCGCGCCATGCGCCGTCCGTGTACCGGCGTGCCTGGAGGATGCCGTGCCCCATCGCCTTCATCCGTCCCGCCAGCACCCATGGGTCGGCCGGCAGGCTCCCCTGGATCAAGTACCGCTCGAGGGCTACGACGACGGCGCGCCTCTCCTCGCCGGAGAGACCCTGCGGCAGTGCGAGTCGGCCGTCCATGGATCACAGGGGAATGTTGCCGTGCTTTCGAGCCGGAACGGCCTCGCGCTTCGTCGAGAGCATCCGCAGCGCTCTGACGAGGTGCGGCCTGGTCTCGGCCGGCTCTATGACGTCGTCGACGAATCCTCGCTCCGCCGCAGCGTACGGGTTCGCGAACTTGCGCTCGTACTCGGCGATCAGCTCGGCGCGTCTGCCTGCAGGATCCTCCGCCTTCTCGATCTCCTTCTTGAACACCACGCTGACGGCGGCCTCCGGTCCCATCACCGCGATCTCGGCGGTGGGCCATGCCAAGGACACGTCCGCCCGCAGATGCTTCGAATTCATCACGAGGTACGCACCTCCGTAGGCCTTGCGCGTGATGACCGTGAGGCGCGGAACTGTGGCCTCGGCGAACGCGTACAGCAGCTTGGCTCCGTGGCGGATGATCCCGCCGTACTCCTGCGCCGTCCCGGGCAGGAACCCGGGAACGTCGACGAAGCTAACGAGCGGAACGTTGAACGCATCGCAAAATCGAACGAACCGCGAGGACTTCTCGCTCGATTCGATGTCGAGGGTCCCGGCGAGCACCTTGGGCTGGTTGGCGACGATCCCCACGGTCCGCCCGTCGAGCCTGGCGAACCCGATGACGATGTTCATCGCCCAGTAGGGGAAGACCTCGAAGAGCTCTCCGTTGTCGACCACGCGGCGAATGACCTCGTGCATGTCGTAGGGCTCACGTGCCGAGCCGGGCACCAGGTGTGTGAGGCCATCGTCGCGGCGCTCTGGGTCGTCGGTGGGTGCGAACAGAGGTGGGTCCTCGAGGTTGTTCGACGGCAGGAAGCTCAGGAGATGCCGGACGCTCGCGAGGCACTCCTCCTCGTCTTCCGAGACGAAGGAGGCGACGCCCGACCGCGACGCGTGGGTCATGGCTCCACCGAGCTCCTCGAAGGAGACCTCCTCACCGGTGACCGCTTTGATGACCTCCGGACCGGTTATGAACATGTGCGAGGTCCCGCGGACCATGAACGTGAAGTCGGTTATGGCCGGCGAGTAGACGGCGCCGCCGGCGCACGGACCCATGATCACGCTGATCTGCGGGATCACGCCGGACGCTCGGACGTTGCGCTCGAACACGTACCCGAAGCCTGCGAGGGACGCAGCGCCCTCTTGGATCCGGGCGCCGCCCGAGTCGTTGATCTCGATGAACGGGGTGCCCGTGGACATCGCCAGGTCCATCACCTTGCAGATCCTTTGCGCGTGCACCTCACCGAGCGATCCGCCCATTACCGTGAAGTCCTGCGAGGCGACGAACACCCTGCGACCGTCGATCATGCCGTAGCCGGTCACCACGCCGTCACCGGGGGGGTGGCTGCGCTCCATCCCGAAGTCGTGCGATCGGTGAACGACGAGCGGGTCGGTCTCGACGAACGACCCCTTGTCGAGCAGCAGGTCGAGCCGCTCGCGGGCCGTCTGCTTGCCGCGCTCATGCTGCTCGCGGACGGCCTCCTTGCGGCGGGAGTCGAGCAGGGCCGCCTTGCGCTTGCGTAGTCCGGTGATCCGATCCTCGACGCTGGTGGCGGGCCGAGCGTCCCCGGGGGCATCCTTGCTGGTCTTGGCCATGGTCCCCGGAGTCTACCGCCACGCCCTTGCGTCGCGTGGCGGCTCACGTGTCGACGGTCACGCCATCGGACGCTTCGGCCTGCGGTTGTCGGTGGGTGCTCCTAGCATCCTGGCCATGGAGGTGATGTCGGGGCTCACGTCGGCCCAGCGCCGGACCCTGGATGGACTGATCGGCGTCGACGACCGACCGGTCTTCCCCTCGGGTCTCGCCGAGCGTCTCCGCGACCGAATCGAAGGAGCGGTTCGAGCCGCCGAGCTCGATCGGCCCTTGTGGCTCGGCAAGTCAATCCTGAACGACCTTGCGAGGTGTCCGGGCCTGTTCGATGCCGTCCGGGAGGGAGCGCGCGGGCCGTTCCAGTTCTCGGCGCGGTTCGCGGCCGGCCGCCTCGCGCACAAGGCCGTGGAGCTCGAGGTCTCGGGCCGAGAAGACCGGGATCCCCACAGTCTCGTCGCGGAAGCGGCCGAGCGCCTGATCGAGGACGATGGATTCCGCACGTACTGGGACCGCCTCGACGGGCTGCGCCGCGACGAGACGTTGATGGAGGCGGCCAAGACGCTCGAGCTGTTCCGCTCGACCATGCCGCCGCTTCGAAGGATGCGTCGAGAACTCTCGCCGTCCACGGAGTGGAACATCAGGGTCGAGCTGCTGGGTGGTGCGCTGGTGCTCTCCGGCACCCTAGATCTCGTCATCGGAGCGTCGAAGGGGGCAGACCAGGGGCGTGCCACGCGTCTCGCGATCGACCTGAAGACCGGACGCGCCTGGCCGGAGCACGCCGAGGACATGCGCTTCTACGCGCTGTTGCTCTCGCTGCGGTTCGGCGTGCCCCCGTACCGTGTCGCCACGCTGTACCTCGACTCGGGGGAGTGGCAAGCCGAGGATGTCGATCGTCGGGTCCTGGAGCGGGCCGCGGACAGAGTGATCGAAGCAGTCGGCGTGGCAGCCGCGATCGACGCCTCTGGCCCGGCGCGTCCGCGGCCGGGCCCCTACTGCACATGGTGTCCTCGAGCCGCCACCTGCCCGTCAGGCGTGGCTGCCGCAACGGGTGGGGCCTGACATCCACCGCCACGTGCGCCAGCCTTGATGTTTGACGCTTGCGCGGGGTTGCTTCCAGTGGCTTGACGTTTTGACGTTTTGTGCCCAATATGAAAGCCAAATGTCAAAACGTAAAGACAACCAGGGTCGGGATGATGGCCGCTCTCGCGTGGAGGACATCGTTCGATCGCTGCTCTCGCGCCGCGAGACGGTGTCCTCGGGTCTGGTTGCCTCGGTGGCTGGAGTTACTCGTCAGGCGGCTCACTACCACCTGGCACGGATGGTGCGAGAGGGCGAGCTGGTTCGATCCGGGTCCGGTCGTGGCGCTCGCTACTCCTCGCTTGCCGACTTCGCCCGGACGTGTGGGATCGACGGACTTGACGAGCATCGGACCTGGCTTGAGGTTCTCGACGCGGTCTCGCCCCTGCGAGACGCCTCCACGAACGTCGGCTCGATCTTGAGCTATGCGTTCACCGAGATTCTGAACAACGCGATCGACCACTCGCGGGGAACGGCGGCCACCGTTCGAGTCTGGGTGGGCCAGACCGACATCGCTTTCGAGATCGTCGACGACGGGGTCGGCGCCTTCCGCACGATCCGTGAGCGTTTCGGCCTGGCCGACGAGTTCGCCGCGCTACAAGAGCTCGCGAAGGGCAAGGTGACCACAGACCCGGACAGGCATTCGGGGGAGGGCATCTTCTTCACCTCTCGGGCCGTGGACCTGTTCCTGATCGAAAGCGGAGACCTCCGCTGGACCGTGGACAACCGCAGGCACGACGAGGCGGTCGGGAGATCCACGAGCGTTGCCGGGACGCGAGTCCGGTGTGAGGTGTCTCGGGCCACGCAGAGAGTGCTGAGCCAGGTGTTCGACGCCTACACGACCGATTCGGGGGAACTCGGTTTCACGAGAACGTCGGTCCGGGTGCGTCTCTACGAGATCGGGGGAACGGGATTCGTGTCACGTTCCGAGGCCAAGCGACTCGGAGGCCGCCTCGAGGGCTTCGAGGAAGTCGAGGTCGACTTCGCGGGCGTGGAGGACGTTGGCCAGGGATTCGTGGACGAGCTTTTCAGGGTCTGGCCCCGTTACCACCCCGAGACTCGACTCGTTCCGGTCAACATGGTTGGTCCAGTGGCGCGGATGGTGGCGCGCGCCCTGGCGGGTTCGTAGCTCGCTTGTCGGGCTCTGCGCCCTCGCCTATGGTCGGCGGCGAAGCGTCGGGACGTATGCGAAGGGTGGAACCATGGCGAAGGACCTGTACGAGATCGGCGAGATCCCGCCGGTGGGCGAGGTTCCCAAGCGGATGCACGCGCAGCTCGTGCGTCCCGATCGGTATGGGGAGCCCGAGCGCTCCATCCGCGACGAGGTGATCGGTGTTCCTGAGATCGGGTCGTACGAGGCGCTCGTGATGGTCATGGCGGCCGGCCTGAACTTCAACAACGTCTGGGCGGCTCGGGGGGTGCCTGCCGACGTGACCAAGATCCAGGCCAGGTGGGGGGAGCCGACCGACTTCCACGTCGTGGGATCCGAGGCCGCCGGCGTCGTATGGGCCGTCGGCTCAGGGGTCTCGAACCTGCGGGTTGGCGACCATGTGGTGGTCCATGCCGCGCAGTGGGACCCGGCGGACCCCTGGCTGATCTCCGGAAACGATCCGGGCCTCGCCCCTACCTTCCGAGTTTGGGGCTACGACACGTGCTGGGGCTCGTTCTCGCAGTTCTGCAAGGTTCAGGCGCATCAGTGCCTGCCGAAGTCCGAGGAGCTGACGTGGGAGGAGGCGGCGGCACCGACGCTCACGGGGGCAACAGCCTACCGGATGCTGCACGGATGGCCGCCCAACACCGTGAAGGAGGGCGACGTCGTTCTCGTCTGGGGAGGCTCCGGTGGGCTCGGCTCGCTGGCGATCCAGCTCGCGAGCTTGGCTGGCGGCCACGCCGTCGCCGTCGTGTCCTCCGACGAGAGAGGCGAGTACTGCCGGAGTCTGGGGGCGGTCGGCTACGTCAATCGCAAGCACTTCTCCCACTGGGGAATGCCACCCAAGTGGAACGACCCGGGCTGGAAGGATTGGCTCGAGGGCGCAAAGGCTTTCGGGAAGGCGATCTGGGACGCGCTCGGCGAACGCCGCAATCCGAACATCGTCTTCGAGCATCCGGGAGAGGACACGGTCCCAACCTCGATATTCGTCTGCGAACGGGGCGGCATGGTGGTGATCTGCGCGGGGACCAGTGGGTTCGACACGTCGGTGGACGTTAGGTACCTGTGGTCGATGCAGAAGCGGTACCAGGGATCGCACCTGTTCAACGACGAGCAAGCCGCCGGGTTCAACGACCTCGTCCGCCAGGGGAGGGTGCGAACGACTCTGGGGCGCACTTTCCAGTACCGGGAGACCGCTCACGCCCACCAGCTCATGGGCGACGGCGAGTTGCCAGAGGGCAACGCTGCCGTGCTGGTGAACGCGCCGTCCGAAGGACTGAGGGACCTCCCCTAGTCTCTGCGGCGCTTGGGTGCCGGGGGCGACTGGAGCTGGGCGATCAGCCGCATCGCTTCGGTGAAGTTGTAGCAGCGCATCGCAAGTGAGGCGATGACCGCCGCCACTGCCTGCGCGCGGAGGTCCTCCTCCGGCTTGGCCTCGGGACCGAGCTCGGTTCTCAGGGCGTAGAACTCGACGAGGTCGAGGAACTGAGGCAAGGAGGGCACGAGACCGCCGCGCTCGTAGGCGTAGATCGTCTGGGAGGCCGCCGGGCAGCCCGGACGGGCCGCCACCTCGTGGACCGCACGGAACCCGGCGGCGCGTCGGAGGCTCCGGAGCAGGGCGCCGACCTGCCGGGCCTCCTCGACGGAGACCGGATGCTGCTTCTTGCGCGCCATGGGCATCCTCCGCTGCTCTCGGCCCTGCACCATAGCGGCTGGACCCTGTCACCGGCACCTGCAGGCAGCCGGCCTCGTTCACGCGTCTAGGCCGAAGGTCTCATGGCGCGCATCCTCCGGCCCCACGTACCATTCCCCTATCGAGGGGATGCCGGCCCCTCAGTCGGGGGAGACACGTGACGAGCACGGAGCGTTCGACGGCGACGGCATTTCAGGGCTCCGAACTCGTTCGCGCGGGCAAGGCTGATGTCGTCCGCGTCCGCGAGCGAACGCGCCGGCGTCGCCTGTGGCGCCTGTTCCTGGCGTTCGGGATCGTCGACGGCTACCTCTGGTACCGCTACGCGACCGACAACCCGTTCCAGCTGCCGAGCCTGGGACCCGACTGGGTGATCTGGCTGCCGATCTTCGTGCTCATCGTGGCCATCGTCTTGATGATGATGCTGCCGCTTTTCAGCGGCCGTTCGCCGCACATCCTCGTGCAGCCGGAGAAGATCGAGGTCGGTCTCAGCGATGTGCGGGGTCTGGACACGCAGGTCGACGAGATAGCGCGAAGCCTCGACGTGTTCTTGGGCTACGCTACCTTCCGCGGCGAGCTCGGCGGCAACCCTCGCCGCGGGATCCTGTTCGAGGGACCGCCCGGTACCGGGAAGACCTATCTGGCCATGGCGATGGCCAAGCAGGCGGGCGTGCCGTTCCTGTTCATCTCGGCGCCGGCGTTCCAGTCGATGTGGTTCGGAATGACGGGATCCCGGATCAGGTCGTTCTTCAAGCGGCTCCGCAAGCTGGCGCGCAAGGAAGGCGGCGCGATCGGCTTCATCGAGGAGATCGACGCCATCGGGGGCGATCGAGGCTCCCTCGGGGCCGCGCCGGATCCGACCGACCTCGGCCGCACCAAGTCCCTGATGCTCGGCCCGGGTGGGTCCGGCATGGTGAACGAGCTGCTGATCCAGCTCCAGTCCTTCGACCAGCCGCAGTTCTCCCAGCGCGTGAAGACGCGCTTGGTGGAGTGGATCAACAGCTACCTGCCGCCCGGCAAGCGCGTGTTCGGCACGAAACCCCACTACAACAACATCCTGCTGATCGCGGCGACGAATCGCGCCGACCACCTCGACACGGCGCTCCTTCGGCCGGGGCGGTTCGACCGGCGGCTGTACTTCGACGCGCCGACGAAGCAGGGCCGGCGGGACCTGATCGACTTCTTCCTCGAGCGTAAGGCGCACCACTCGCAGCTCGACGACGACGCAGTCCGCGAGCGCCTGGCGCACGACACCTTCCGGTACACGCCGGTGATGATCGAGCACCTACTCGACGAGTCGCTCCTGGTCGCCCTGCGAGCCGGCAGGCGGGAGATGAACGTCGAGGACGTATACGAGGCCAAGCTCACCGAGGAGATCGGCATCAAGCAGGCTGTCACGTACACGGAACGGGACCGCACCGCGGTCGCGACGCACGAGGCCGGGCACGCGACGGTCGCGTACTTCTGGGGCGAGGGCAGGCGCCTTGAGGTGCTGTCCATCATCAAGCGTCGAGATTCGCTCGGGTTGCTCGCTCATGGGGACGAGGAGGAGAAGTTCACGCGGTCGCGCTCGGAGATCGAGTCGCACGTCGCGATCGCCCTCGGCGGCATGGCCGCCGAGGAGCTGTTCCTCGGCGAGTCGGGCACGGGTCCCGCCTCGGACCTTGCGGCGGCAACGCAGCTCGCGGCGCAGATGGTCGGCGCGTTCGGCATGGCCGGCTCGCTGATCTCGTTCGAGGCGATCGCGGAGGGCCCGATCGGCTCGAAGAACCTCGTCGGCAAGGTGCTTGCCGACGCCGACGGCAAGCGGCGCGTGGAGGATATCCTCTCGACGCAGAAGGAGCGCGTCCTCGCACTCGTCGAGGAGAGCCGCGACGTGGTGATGGCACTCCGCGATGCGTTGATCGAGCGCGACGAGCTCGTCGGCGACGAGATCCTGCGGGTGATCGAAGGGGCGCTCGCCGCGAGGGACCGGGCCTAACCGGGTCGGCCGTCGGGGACGAGCTCCAGAAGTCCCTCGGGAGCACTGACCACGACGTCCGCCGGGCACTGGGGGTCGAACAGCTCCCCCCACGCGGCCGCGACCGCCAGGACGCCGGCACGCCTTGCGGCCGCCATGTCGTCCGGTGAGTCCCCAACGTACGCGGCGGACTCCGGCGGCACGCCCACCCGCTCGCAGGTCAGCTCGATGCCGTCCGGTTCCGGCTTGGGACGCTCGACGTGGTCGGAGCCGAGAACGACGCCGAACGGCGACCGCAGACGTGTCACTCGGAGGAGGATCTCGCAAGAAAGGGTGCTCGCTCCGCTGAACACGGCGAGCGGGACCCTGGCCGAGAGTGCCTCCACCACGCGTCCGACGTTCGGGTAGAGAGTGACGCGCGGCGCCCGCGCGGAGAGCTCGCGGTGGTAGACCTCGATCTCGTCGGAGGCCACCGGCCGACCGAGCAGGTGCGCGAGGATCCTGCCCGGGGGGCCGAGGGCGAACGCGGCCACGAGCTCGTTCCGCGGTCGAATCCCGCCACCAAGCTGATCGACCGTCGCCCCGTAGGCGTCCGCGATCGCGTCGAACGAGTCGATCAGCGTGCCGTCCATATCGAAGATCACCGAGCGGACCGGCCTCGCCATAGCGCCCGGGAGCATACGCCTACACTGCGTGCGTGGACCCCGGAGACGAGCTCGTCGACCTCGTCGACGAGGAAGGACGCGTGATCGGGACCGTCACCCGGCGCGAGATGCGGGCCAACCTGCTGCTGCATCGATGCACCTACGTGATCGTTCGGAGCTCGCGAGGCGACGTCTACGTCCACAGGCGCACCGACACGAAAGACGTGAACCCCGGCCGGTACGACGTCACGGCAGGCGGGGTGTGCGCGAGCCGGGAATCCTACGACGACTGCGCTGCGCGAGAGCTGGAGGAGGAGCTCGGGATCGCAGGAGCGCCGCTCCACTTCCTGTTCACACACCACCACGAGGGCCCCGACGGCCGAGTGTTGGGCGCGGCCTACGAGGCCGAGTGGGACGGCCCGATACGGCACCAGGAGAGCGAGGTGGCCTGGGGAGCGTTCGTCGGTCTGGGGGAGCTGCGCAGGATGCTCGAGGACCTCGATTTCTGCCCGGACGGTCGAGAGGTGTTCGAGCGATGGCTCAGCGAGCGGGGGTTGCCGACGGCAGGCCGACCGGGGGACCCCAACCCCCCGGCCTGATCGGACGACGTGCTCCCGGCCGGGCCGAGGAAGCTCAGGCGTTCGGGTATGCCTTCTGCTCCGCGTCAGGTGGGGAAGCAGGCGGTGGTCCGGCGGGGAATACCGGTGCCGTCGAGGGCATCCCGATGATCACGCGAGGAGCACGCTCGTTCGCTTCGACGACGACCTCCTCAGATTCGGTGTCCTGCGCGGGTGACGAATCCGCCTCGTTCAACTGTCTGAGCACCTCGAGTCCGGCTGCGTGGACTCTGTAGCGCTGCTGCTCGCCCTCCATGCGGATATCGGCGAGTTCCTTCTCGAGACGCTCGATGCGCTGCTGTGCGGCCCGCATCTGCGTCTCGCTCTCGTCGAGCTGGGTCCGCTGAAGCGTCAGGCGCTCCCGGAGCGCCTTGTTGTCGACCTCGGCTGCTTCCATCTGCTCGGTGGACTCGCGAGCCTGTTCGCGGAGTGCCTTGAGCTCCTCGTCCGCTTGCGAGGAGGTCGCGTCGTGTACCTGGACCTGAGCCTCCAGCTGTGCTATCTGCTCCAGCGCCAGCTTGTACTGAGCTTGCAGGCCCCAGTAGTTCTCGTCAGCCGTACGTGCGCGCGCCTCGGCCGTCCGTAGGGCCTTCTCGAGCGCGGCGTTCCCGCCGTCCGACGCCGCGGCGCTCGGGGCGGCCGAGGGAGCGGGGGCGGTCGAGGGTCTGTGGACGGCCGAGGCGGCAGAGACCGCCGAGGGGGTCGCGACGGTCGATGCGATCGCGCGGTCCGGTTCCTCGGTCGAGGGTTTCATCCTTGGGCGCGGAGGCACGTACACCACCTGCTCGGGCTTCGGCTGCTTGCGTAGGCTCGAAACCAGGAGCGCAAGGGCCGCAAGCAGCGCGAGGCAAAGACCGAGCAACAAGGCGACCGGGCTTCTCGCGTCCGCAACGACTGGGCCATACGGCTGGTCGAGCTGTGCCACGGCAACCGGACCTCCGGAGCGGGCCCGCACCGCCGTGTACACCTCGAGCGTGTTCGAGACGACCCTGCTCTGCGTCGCGCCGGCCGCAGCCTCGGACAGGAGGTCTCGGATGGAGGAGATGCGGTTCCCCTGGAGCGCTTGCTCCTCGTCGTAGAGGATCCGGCCCGATGCCGACCAGATCGTCACGCCGTTCACGGGCCCGGCGGTCGTGATCTCACGAATCCCCTCGGACACCTGCGCGCGGCGCAGCCCCGTGATCGGTGCCCGCAGGTCCTTCGGCTTGAGCAACGGGGACAGCGCGCTCTGAGCTGTCTTCTCGACGTTCTGGACGGCCTCGTCCACGAGGCCGTCGCGCGTCCGGCTTGTGATCAGTAGCGAAGTCACGAGCGCGCCAGCAAGCAGGATCGAAAGGGCAGCCCAGAGCGCTCGACGCTCATGGCCAATGAGCGATGCCACCATGATCCCCTCCGTGGGTCACCGGCTACTTGCGGTTATCGGCAGATGACGGCTGGTCGGCGTAGTCCCCCCGAAGGCGGATAGTCAAGACGGGCTGGCTAGAAGTGACCAGGGTGGCGCCATGCGGCAAAGGGGGCTAGGCCTTCCGGGTAAGGGCGGCAGGCGTTGGGCCCCGTCGGAGGGGGTAGGTAAGCTTCGCGCATGCTCACCCTGCGCGCCGACCCCTGGACACCGGACTACGGCGTGGGGTTCGAGGTCAAGCTCGACGAGACGCCGGCGCGTGCGGACCCGTTTGTGGAGACGGAGGACTGGTCCCATCCGATCTCTTCGGGTCCGCCGGGGCAGGGGCCGGTGTGGTTCGTCGATGGCGTGCGTCGTGTCGAGCTTCGTCTTCTCGCCGACGACGAGGGCGGGCGGCGGGCCCCGGGGCTCTTCGGATCGTTCGCCGTCGGGGCCGTTCGGTGCGACGAACGGGCGGTCTTCGCCGAGAACGCGATCGGGCGTTCGGTGGTCGTCGGAGGTGGCTTGCAGCCACAGCGGGTCGAGATCGACGTGGGCGGCTCGGCTCTCGCCTTCGAACCCGTCGCCGAGCCCGGGGCCGACCCCGACGTTCCGCTGGCTGGACTTCAAAGGGCGATGCAGCACGCGGAGGCAATGATGGCCGCGAGGACGGCGGCCAAGAACGAGGGGCTCGTCCTCACCGACGGACGGCTTGGGTTTCTGGACCCGACCGTCTCGCCGGTGGTGGGGGTGGTCAAGCGCTTCATGCGTGCGTATCTGGAGCCCGAGCAAGACGCGCTGCTGCCGAGACTCGCTCCGAGCGAGCGGACCCCCGTCTTCGGCCTCGTCTACGAGGGGCAGCCGCTTGCGCGCTACGCGTGGTACACGCGACTGGTTGCTTCACGTCCCGCGTGGCACGACCACGCCGGGCTCGTGCGCTGTGAGGTGCGCGCCGGCGTCGGAGCTGAAGCGGCCAAGGCGCTCGCCGATCGAGTCAGCGCCCTGCTCCCTGCGTTCGCCGGGCGGCCGAGCGACCCCCGGTTCCCGCAGAACCTCGCACCCGTCGGCGCTCTCGAGGGTTGGCTGCAACACCGGATGGGGCACCGGGGCTTGATCCGCCGGGCCCTGACCGCATGGCTGACGGCCGGCGAGCTGAACGGGGGGAAGGCGACCGCATGAACATACCCGAGGTTAGTGAGCAGGTTGGGATGGTCCTTGGGACCGAGGACTCCACGCCGCTCTCCTTCTGGGTCGGCGTCGCGCAGGACGCGTACCTGCAGCTCGACGATGTGGTCTTCGTCGACACGGAGGTGCCGGGACGCGGGCCGCTCAGGATCGCGGGCATCGTCCAGGACGTTCGGGCGAGGCACGAAGGCGCGCAGTTCGACACAGACGTCTTCCTCGTCGACCGCGGCGTGTTGCCCGTCGAGTTGGCGACCGCCGCGCAAGTAGTGGCCACGCGGTTCGAGCCCGAGGTGTTCGTCCCGCCGATGCCGGGGATGCCGGCGTTCCGGGCTCGGGGGAAGGACCGGGACGAAGCTCTCTCCTTCGACCAGATGGAGCGACGCGTGTCGGCCGGCCTCACGCGTGACGGCGAGCCGGTGTTCCTCGACCTCGATTTCCTGGATGGCACTCGCGGTGCACACGTGAACATCAGCGGGATCAGCGGGGTCGCGACGAAGACGACCTATGCCCTGTTTCTCCTGCATGCGCTGTTCCACTCGGACGTCCTGGGCCGATACGCGGCCAACACGAAGGCGATCGTGTTCAACGTGAAGGGCGAAGACCTGATGTGGCTGGACACGCCGAACGCCAAGCTCCGCGACGCCGACCGCGAGGACTACGAGCGGCTCGGGTTGCGGGGCGGCGCTTTCGAATCGGTGGGACTCTGGGCACCGGTGCGGCCCGATGCGGGTGGGCAGGCGATCCCGCAGGTGGAGGGGCGCTCGCGCGGCGTCACGGCCTACTTCTGGACCGTCCGCGAGTTCGTGCGGGAGCGATTCCTCCGGTTCATGTTCGCCGAGGCCGAGGACGAGCGCTCGCAGATCGCCGACCTGGTAGCCCGAGTGGAATCGCACCTCGATCGCGAGTGCGAGGACGACCCCGAGAACGACGCCACCGTGCTTTTCGGTGGGTACCGGGTGGAGGACTTCGACGCGCTCTGCGAGGTGATCCGGCAGAACGTCGAGGACGACCAGTCGGCGTGGCGAGGCCGTCTGTCCGAAGCCACGGTGGCCGCGTTCGTGCGACGCTTGGACGCAGCGCGGTTCCGGATTGGCCACCTTGTCTGGGGAAGTGCGGCCGAGCGCCCGGAGCGCCACCGGATCGACTGGGAGACAAGCCAGGTCACGGTGATCGACATACACAACCTCCACGATCGGGCGAAGCGGTTCGTCACCGGCGTGGTCGTCAAGCGCCTGTTCGAGCACAAGGAGCGGATGGGACGGCGCGAGCCCCTCGCGTTCCTGGTGCTCGACGAGCTGAACCGTTACGCGCCGCGAGAGGGCTGGAGCCCCATCAAGGAGGTTCTGCTCGACGTGGCCGAACGCGGCCGGTCCCTCGGGATGGTCCTCGTCGGCGCCGAGCAGACGGCGAGCGAGGTCGAACGGCGCATCATCGCGAACAGCGCACTCCGCGTCGTCGGCCGGCTGGATACCGCAGAGGCGCAGCGTAGCGAGTACGGATTCCTGCCGGCGGTCACGAGGTCGCGCGCCTCGATCCTCAAGCCGGGCTCGATGATCCTGCAGCAGCCGCACATCCCGGTGCCGCTGCAGATCCGATTTCCGTTCCCGTCGTGGGCGACGCGCGCAGACGAAGCGGCGCCTTCGGGCTCGGATCCGTTCGAACCGTTCGAAGGGGACTGAGACAGGTTGCGGTTCCTGCACACCGCCGACTGGCACGTCGGAAAGGCGATCCGGGGCCGGTCGCGCAGCGAGGAGTCTGCCGCCGCCCTGGATGAGGTCGTCGCGATCGCGATCGACGAGCGGGTCGACGCGGTACTGCTCGCCGGGGACGTCTACGAACACCGGGCGGCCGCGCCTGAGGCCGACGCGATCGTCTTCGACGCGTTCCTCCGGCTCCACGACGCCGGGATCCGAGTCGTGACGATCCCCGGGAACCACGATTCCGCCCTTCGGCTCTCGGCTCTTGGGAAGCTGCTTCGCCCGATCGGCGTCGAGGTCGCCGATCGCGTCCTCCCGCCGGAGCGAGGGGGGATCGTGGAGGTTCCCTCGCGCGACGGCTCGGAGGTGGCGAGCGTCGCGTGCGTGCCGTTCGTGCCGGAGCGGCGGTTCGGCGACGCAGCCGAGCTGTTCGAGGCGGGCGAGACCTGGTACCAGTCCTACGCAGACGGCATGGGGCGGCTGCTCGGCGCGATGGCGCTCGGCTTTCGGCCCGGCGGTGTGAACGTCGTCCTCGCCCACCTGTTCGCCGACGGGGCTCTCCTGGGCGGCGGTGAGCGTGAGATCACGATCGGGCTGTCGTACGCGATCTCACCGTCGCGCCTGCCGGGAGACGCCTCGTACGTCGCGCTCGGCCACGTGCACAAGCCGCAGGCGGTGGTTGGCTCGTCGGCGCCCGCTCGGTATGCGGGATCGCTCCTTCAGCTCGACTTCGGCGAGTTGGACCAGCGCAAGTCCGTGGCCATCGTCGACGTGGCCCCCGGGAAGCCGCCCAAGGTTCGTGAGGTGACGCTCGGCTCGGGGCGACCGCTGGTCGATCTCCGCGGAACGCTGGACGAGGTCGTCGCGAGGTCCGCCGAGGTCGGAAACGCGTGGCTGCGTGTGTTCGTGAAGACCGACGGGCCCGTCCCCGGCATCGCGGACCGCGTGCGCGAGGCGCTTCCCAACGCTCTCGACGTGCACCTCGAGTACGAACGGCGCGAAACGGCAGCGGGCGCTCAGCCACTCTCATCGCTGAAGCCTCGCGATCAGTTTCTCGCCTACTACCGGCGGCAGCACGAGGCGGATCCGAACGAGGATCTGCTCGAAGCGTTCGACGAGGTCCTCGCAACCGAGACGGAGGGCGCCTGATGCGACCGATCCGGCTCGAGCTGAAGGGCTTCACGGCGTTCCGGGACCCGCAGTCGGTGGACTTCGCGGATCTGGACCTGTTCGCCGTCTCAGGGCCGACGGGATCGGGCAAGTCCTCGATCCTCGACGCGATGACGTATGCGCTCTACGGCTACGTCGAGCGTGTGGGCCGTCAGTGCTCGCAGCTCATCAGCCAGGGGCAGCCGCGGATGGCGGTCACGTTCGAGTTCGCCGTGGGGGACCGGCGGTTCCGCGTGGCGCGTTCCACCCCGGCCAAGGGTCCGACGAGGATCCTGCTCGAGAGGTGGGAGGACGGCTGGCGCCAGGCCGGCGAAGGCGCCGACCGCGTGCGCGACGCCGACGCCATGATCCGCGACGCCGTCGGGCTCGACTACGAGGCGTTCACGCGCTCCGTGCTGCTCCCGCAGGGGCGATTCGCCGAGTTCCTGGTCGGCGATGCCAAGGACCGACGGGACATCCTCACCGAGCTCCTCGGGCTCGAGCTCTTCGAGCGGCTGGCCAGGACCGCAGGGGAGATGAAGCGCACGGCGGCCGCGGAGGCGGAGGCCGGCGAGCACCTGCTCCAGACCGAGTACGCGGGCGTGACCGCCGATGTCGTTGAGGGTGCCGAAATGACGGCCGAAGAGGCGGCCGCCAGGGAGGAGGCGCTGGCCGTCGCCGAGGACCGCGTCCGCCAGATGGCAGATCGTTGGGCCGAGACGGTCCGCGTGATCGGCGAGCTCTCCACCTGCGCGAAGGACGCCGAGGGTGCAGCCGCGATCGCGGCGAGGTCGGCTCGAGCCCTCCAGGCGCTCGCCGCGACGCAGGCGGAAGCCGAAGCAGTGGCGACGGAGCGCTCGAAGATGGCTGCGGCCGCTGAGAGGGCTGCGAAGCGGGCAAAGGCGGCGTGGGCGCGGGCCGAGTCGAAGTGGGGTCGGGCGGGAGACCTCGGCGCCCTGCGTGCGAGGGCCGAGGAGCTGGCCGGCGCCCGTGACGACCTGGGCGCCGTGGAAGCCGAGCTCGAGGGTCTGCGCAAGGGCAGACCCTCGCTGGTGAAGGCCGCATCAGGGGCGCGGCAGCTCCTCGAGACGCGCGCGGCGAACGCCGAAGCCGCGATCCTCGTGCTGGACGCGGCGATGACGGCCCTGGACGAGGCCCAGCACGCCGACCTCGTTGCCGCCGTCCGCGCCGGTGTTCGCCGCGGCGACGTGTGTCCCGTCTGCGGGGCGATGGTCGCGTCGTTGCCGAAGGGAGGCAGGGTCCGAAGCTTGGAGAAGGCGAGAGCGGCTCACGCGAAGGCACAGGAGCGAGCGGCCGCGGCGAATCGGGCCGTCGAGGAGGCGCGGCTGGCAAGGGACGCGGCCGAGAGCGCGCTGCGGGACCTGAACGGAGGCCTGCAACTGCTGGATGGCGAACGGACCAAGCGGCGCAAGGGCGTGGCAGCCCTCGAGACGACCTTGGCGCAGGCATTTGGCGGCAAGCTTCCACCCGATCCCGCCGCGACCCTCGAGGATCGCGCGCTGCAGCTGGAGGCGATGGAGGCGGCGATGCGCGCGGCTGCAGAGGAGGTGTCGGAGGCCAAGGACCTCGCTGCGCTCGCCGAGCGCGAGCGCAGCGACCTCTCCACCGGCTTGGCCGAGGAGCGTGGGCAGCTCGCGGGCGTACCCGCAACCGCGCTCGTCGAGCGCGCTCGGGCACTCGGGGTCATCTCCACGCAGGACGTGCCCCGGATACCACGGACGAACGACGCCGCCGCCCTATCCGGCGTCGCGGACGCGCTCGCCGGGGGGCTCTCATCGCTGGCCGACGGTCTCGACCGTCGCGCGGCCGAGCTCGCCGAGGGGGAGAGCGACTTGCTCTCGGAAGCGGCCTCGGTGGTTGAGGGGCTTGCCGAACCGACGGGATCGCTGGCCGAGCTCGCCCGGCTCCTTGCCGACAGCCGACGCAAGGCCGCAGCCGACTCCGCGACCGCGGCTCACGAGGCGGAGGCGCTTCGCACCAAGCTCGAGAACACGCGCGCCCTCGGCGAGCGGATCGCCGGTCAGCGGGTTCGCTCCCAGCGGTTCGACGCGCTTGCGAAGGAGCTTCGCGCGGACCGCATCATCGCGTTCCTGCAGCTGGAGGCACTTCAGATCCTGGCTTCGGCGGGGTCGGAACACCTGGCGACGCTTTCCGACGGGAGGTATCGGCTGGCATACCAGGGCGACGAGTTCTTCGTCGTCGACACCTGGAACGGCGATGAGCAGCGGAGCGCACGGACCCTCTCGGGCGGGGAGACGTTCCTCGCGTCGCTTGCGCTTGCGCTTGCGCTCTCCGAGCAGGTGAGATCCCTCTCGCTCACCGAGAAGGCACGCCTGGACAGTCTGTTCCTGGACGAGGGCTTCGGCGCGCTGGACCCGGAGACGCTGGAGACCGTGGTCGACGCCATCGAACAGCTCGGCGGCGACGGCCGGATGGTCGGCGTCGTCACCCACGTGCAGGAGCTCGCGATCCGCCTGCCGACGCGGATCGAGGTCGAGAAGTCGCCGCGCGGGAGCCGGCTGCAAGTGGTGCGCTAGGACGACTCCTATACTCGCGACGTGGACCGGGAGGAGCGGGCGCGTGAGCTTGCGGCCGAAGCCGAGCGGATAACCGCGTTCCTTGTCGAACGGGGCGCGACGCTCGTGCTCGCCTTCGGCTCCTTCGCCCGTGGCCGGGTGCGGCGGGAGAGCGATCTCGACATGATCGCGGTCATGCAGAGCGACCTGCCTTTCGTGAAGCGACTGGGCGAGCTCTACGGGGAGATCGTCCCGCACGTCGGCCTGGATCTCCTCGTCTACACGCCGGAGGAGTGGAATGAGATGAAGCGGCGGTCCTTCATCCGGCGCGCTCTGGCCGAGGGGAAGGTGCTCCATGCAGCCTGACCCGATGGAAAGAGGGCCGACGCTGGCTCGACCAAGCGCGCCAGGACCTGAGCGATGCTCGGTACCTGCGAGAGGGAGGACGCCACAACCTGGCCTGTTTCCACTCCCAGCAGGCGGCGGAGAAGGCTCTGAAGGCTTTCCTCGTGCTGCGGGAGGCCGACCCGCCAAGGCTTTCGACCGGGAGGACTCGGATGCGGCCATCGAACGGGCCTCGCACATCCTAGACGCGGTGGCCGCCGCCTTCCCCGCAGAACGTCAGTAGGGCGTCACCGGCGCGGGCAAACGCCCGGGAGATCCGAGCTCTGCGCTCGAACGTCAGTTCGTGTCACAGGGGGGTGCGAGACTCCGCGCCATGAGGCACTCCCCCTCATTGTCATGTCATGCGAGGCGGGCTCGCGCTCCCGCTTGCAC
>JBFMCN010000028.1:0-32900 GCA_040754475.1 Actinomycetota bacterium
GGGCCGGCCCCCCCGCCGCGCTGGGCCTCGTCGCCATGACGGAGACGCGCGAGAAGATCACCCCCGCCCAGGGCACGGGCTTGATCATCCTGCTGGGCGCCGCCGTGATCGTCCGGATCCTCGTCAACCAGCTCCGTAGCTCGCAGGCGACCCGCGCAGTACGCGATGCCTACGAGGAGAAGGACTCTGCCCTGCAGGAGACCGACCGTGCCCTCGACCGGCTGCAGCTTGCCAACGAGACGCTCCGGGAGTCGGAGGAGCGCCTCCGGCTCGTCTTCGAGGCGGCGGTCGACGGCATCGTGGAACTCGACCAGAAGGACGTGATCGTGCGCGCCAATACGGCGTTCTGCAGCATGGTGGAGCTTCCCCAGAGCATGGTCGAGGGGCAGACGTGGACGGGCCTCGCAGCTTCGATCGAAACGGACGAGTCTTTCGCCACGCTTCCCACAACGGGCCAAGGGACGCTGCTTCGCCAGGGACACGCCATCTACCTCGAAGCCCGTGCGTCGGAGGTTCCGGGCACCCCGCCGCGCCGGCTTTTGCTCGTTCGCGACGTCACCGCTGCGCGCGTTGCCGACCAGACCATCAGGTCGCTGTTCAAGTTCCTCCAGGACCGCGACGAGGACCGGAGCCGAATCATGAGACGAACGAACGCGGCGATCGAGAGCGAGCGCAACCGCATCGCGCGCGACCTGCACGACGGGCCCGTCCAGGGTGTCTCCGCCGCCTCGCTCTCGCTCGAGGCCGTGCTCCTCATGCTGCGCGCCGGAGAGATGGAGGAGGGCATCGAGATCCTCTCGAAGGTCCGGACGGAGCTGTCTGAGGAGGCGGACAACCTGCGGCGGCTCATGTCCGGCCTGCGGCCGCCGTTGCTGGAGGAGCGCGGCCTCGTCCCGGCGCTTCGCGAGACGCTCGACAAGTTCGGGCGAGACAACGACATGCGCACGGAGTTCTCCAGCAACGCGATCGGCGAGGTGCCGCAGGACCTGGAGACGCTCGCCTACCGGATCGTGCAGGAGGCGCTCTCCAACGCCGCCAAGCACGCGCAGGCCACGCGGATCGCCGTGACGGTCGAGTCTCTCGGGGGGCAGCTGCGGATCGAGATCGCCGACAACGGGGTTGGGTTCGACTCGGCCAAGGCCCGGGAGTTCCTGCAGATGGGCCGCGTGGGACTGGCTTCGATGCGGGAGCGTGTCGAGCTGGCAAACGGCACGTTCATGGTCCATTCCACGCCTGGAAAGGGCACCACGGTGCTCGCTACCCTTCCGCTCGCCTCGGTCCCGGCTGCTCGAGCGTTCGCCGCCAACGAAGCCAGCTAGGCTCACGCCCTCCCGGTCAGGACCCTCGGCTCCGCACCTTCGAAGCGCCCATCCCAAGCGGAGATGGCGTGCCCGTCGGCGAGGGGCTCGGGGAGGGCTCCGGCGAGGGGCTCGGGGAGGGCTCCGGCGAGGGGCTCGGTGAGGGCTCCGGCGAGGGGCTCGGTGAGGGCTCCGGCGAGGGCGAAGGGGATGGGCTTGGGCTCTTCGAGGGTTTGGGGCTCTTCGAAGGCGTCGGGCTCGGCGTGGGCGTCAGCACCGGCGGGGGCGTCGCAGGGCCTTCTGTGTAGCCTTCGAAGGAGGGCGTCGGGAAGTCCCTCACCTGCATGTTCTTGGTCGCCTCGATCATGAAGTCGTGCCAGATGAGGGCGGGCAGCGTCCCTCCGAACACGGCCGAGTAGCCCTCCACCCCTGTGAGGGGGATCTCGCCCTGCGGGTAGCCGACCCACACGCACGCGGCAAGCTGTGGAACGTACCCGCAGAACCAGGCGTCGACGTAGTCCTGAGCGGTGCCGGTCTTGCCCGCCGCCGGGCGGCCTATGTAGGCACGGTAGCCGGTCCCCCCACTGATCACGTACTCGAGCGCGTAGGTGACGAGGTTCGCGTCGTTCGCCTCCATGACCCGCTTGCCCTTGCCGGCACCCCCGTACAGCACCTGGCCGGCCGTGTCGGTGACCTCGGCGAGAGGCGTGGCCCAGTGGCGCACGCCCTGTGCGGCAAGCGTCGCGAACCCATTCGTCATCTCCAGGGCATTCACGGACTGCGTGCCGAGCGTGATCGAGCAGACGGGCTCGAGCGGTGAGCGGATGCCCATGCGGTGAGCCATGTCGACCACCGCTTCCGGGCCCACCTTGGTCACGACCTGCGCGAAGACCGTGTTCACCGAGTGCGCCGTCGCCTGGAGGAGCGAGAACACGCCGGCCTCCGAGTCGCTTGCGTTCGAGAGGTTCCATGGGGCGCCGTTCGTGAAGCAGCGGTAGTCCGGGATCGTGATGCGGCCCGGTCCGTACCAGCGAGAGTAGAGGGAGACACGGTCCTCCATCGCGGCGGCGAGCGTGAACGGCTTGAAGGCGGAGCCCGACTGGCGCCCCGTGCCCCCGTAGCCCCTCGCGCCCGACAGGGCGAGATTGACCTGCGACTGGCGGAAGTTGCTACCCCCGTACATCGCGACGACCTCGCCGGTGCGGGGGTCGATCGCGACGAGGGCGGCGGCGGGGTCGCCCGGCGAGCTCAGGCGGTTGGCGACCGCCTGCTCGGCGGCGCGTTGCCACGAGGGGTTCAGGCTCGTCGTGACTCGCAGGCCGCCTCCGTAGACGCGGGCTTCCCCGAAACGCTCGATCAGCTCGCGCCTCGTGTAGTCGAGGAAGTAGCCGAGCTTCGGCGGGAATCGCTGCGCCGGCGAGTCGCCGACCGTCTTGACTTCCTTGTCCTTCAGGTGAGCGGCACGCTTGTGCGTGATGTAGCCGAGTTGGGCCATCCGGTCCAGGACGTAGTTGCGGCGAATCTTCGCGTCCACCGGGTGTTCGATAGGGTCGAACAGCGACGGTCGCCTGATGACCCCGGCGAGGGTCGCGGACTGCAGCAGCGTCAGATCCTTGGCGTCCACGCCGAAGTACGTCTTGGCGGCCGCCTGGATACCGTACGCCCCGTGACCGAAGTAGATCGTGTTCAGGTACTGGGCGAGGATCTCGTTCTTCGAGTAGGTCTGGTTGAGCTTGATCGCGAGGAGGACCTCGCGCACCTTCTGCCCGAACGTCCGCGAAGGGATCTCGTACGTGGTCTGGCCGGTCTCGGGGTCGGTCACGTACCTGCCCGCGTAGACGTTCTTCACCAGCTGCTGCGTGATGGTGGAGCCGCCCTGCACGACCTTGTGCGCGACCAGGTCGTTCCAGGCCGCCCGCATGATGCCGAGCGGGTCGAACCCGGGGTTCGAGTAGAAGTTCTGGTCCTCGGCGGCGATGACCGCGTCGCACATGCTCTTCGATATCTCGTCGAAGGAAACGATCGTGCGGTTGACGCTCGAGTGCAGGGTCGTGAGCAGGTTGCCCCGGGAGTCGTAGACGTAAGTCGTCTGTACCGGCGGCGGGGTCGTGGGCAGCTCGAGGTGAACGTATACGTAGTAGAGCGTCCCGAGAACGCCGAGAACGCCGATCAGGGGGACGGCGACGAAGACCCACCAGAACCGACGGAAGAAGCCCCGCTTCTCCGTCGGCTTTCGGGAGGCCTGCTTTCGGCCCTCTCGGGGCTTCTCAGGTGCGGTGTTGACCGCCAAGGCGACCCGATTCTACTCACGTCGACGCGCTTGATTCCCAGGGAGATCGCGGTCCGCGGCGTGGAGTTCCTGTGGCGGACGGGTTAGGGGCTATCGAGGGCTCAGCCTGCGTTCCTGGCCAGGAAGGCCTCGGCGAGGTGGTTCCAGGAGCACGCCGTGCACACTTCGACCACGTAGCAGCACGTACGCGGCCGGTCGGCGGCAAGGGAAAGGCCGACGTCCAGAGGCCAGACGCGGCCGTTCTCCCGATTCATGCCGTCCCCGTAGACGTAGGCCACGATCACGAGCTTGGCGCGACGGCAGACGGGGCAGTCACGGCGGGTGGGTTCGCCGACGTGCTTGGCGGCGCGCATCAGCTCGGGGTGCGCGTCGCACACGTCCGCCCAGGACCTCAGGCCGATCCTGACCTCGCGGAGCACGGCGCGCTTGGCGAGCGTGTAGTCGACGACTCCCAGCAGCGCCCGCTTGCCTCGCGGCCTGGCCCGTGGATTCTCCATGGCTCAAGCATTCTAAGCCCGGCTCTCCCTTCGGCAGCCTTCCTGGCGCTCCGGAGCCGTGACCGCCACTCCCCGTCAGGTCGCGCCCACAGTGTCGACGAGGGCGGCGGCCTCGGCGGCGACACTCCTGCCACTCCCGAAGAGGATCAACGCGCCTACCGGAACGCGCACCTGCACGACGGCGCTGGAGCTCCCCCGATCGCATGTGCACGCCAGGAGCTCAGCGCCGTTGCGTGCTGCGTACTCGGTCGCGGCGTCGACCGGCTCGATGTCCGAAGGCAGTGCTAGCTCTTGCGCCGCTGCGAGGGCCGCCGCATCGGCCGCGGCCTGGGCCCGTGCGGCGACGACGAACACTCGTGCCAGGTCCGCTGCGGCCGTGCTCAGCAGGAGGGCCATCGCCACGATGGCGACAACGACAGCCGACACCGACCCTTGCTGCCCGCTCACCCGAACTCCTGCCTCATCGTCGCTGTGGCGCTGAGGCGGACCTCTGACGGAAACAGCCACCCGGCGAGTGGGACGGCGATCGGCGCCGCGTATCCGATCTTCACCGAAACCGGCTGGCCGAGCCCACCGGATCGCTGGATGGATACCTCCACACGGGAAGGGTCGATCCCTGGTGCAGCCGCGATAGCGCTCGTGCGCACGGTTCCGGCATCGGGATCGACCGCGGCCTCGCGCGCCCCGGCGCGCGCAGCCTCCACGACCAGCAGCTGGTCGCGGGCGACAATTCCAACCTGCACGATCGCGAGCGTGACAAGCAACAGGACCGGCAGCAGAAGAGCAAACTCCACGACTGCCGACCCGCGCTCGGCCTGGAGCGCATATGCGCGGTTACTGGGCACTCCCTGCCACCTGGTCGATGATGTTGTCGAAGAAGGCCGGAAGCTTGCCCGACGAGCGAGCCCACGCGATCAACACGACCGCCACCGCCGCCGCCGCCAGGATCACGAGGGCATACTCAGCCGTCGTTTGCCCGATCTCCTCGGCCACACGCGTACGCAGGCGCACGTACAGCGAGAGCAACATGGGTTCACCTCCTCTCACGCGATGGACCTCAAGGTGGTGAGCAGCACGGGCACCACCGTGAGGAGGAGGAACGCGGGGAGGACCAGGAATACGAGGGGGAAGAGCATCTTCACGGGCGCCTTGCGCGCGCGCTCGGTGATCGCGGCCCGTCTCGTCTCACGCGCCTGGGCTGCCAGCATCGTCATCTGCTCGGCAAGCGAGGCCCCGTACCACTCGGTTCGGGTTAGCGCAGCCACCGCCCGACGAAGATCCGGCAGGGCAAGGCCGTCCGCAGTCGCCCGCAGCTCGTCTCGCAAGCGTGCGCCGAGATCCACCGCGTCCAGGGTTCGTGTGAGCTCCGCCGCGAGCGGTCCCTGAACCGCGAACACAGCCCGCTTCAACGCGAGCTGCGCGGACAGCCCAGCGGAGGATGCAGCCGCGAGCAGGTCGAGCAAGAGAGGGAGCTCTCGATCCGCCTGCCGTGCCCGTCGCCGAGCTGCCGACACGACCGCGAACTCCGGTCCCTGGAAGCCGGCAAGTACCATCACGGGAGCGAGCAAAGGACCGGGCGGGGGCGCCAGGAGAGAGAGCGCAGCCGCAGCAGCCGCAGCAACGACCTTCGCGCCCACGACTTCGTCGACGTCGACCCTCCAGCCCGACAGCAAGAGCCGCCGCGCAAGCCGATCTCGACCGGGGAGCCGCTGAGCCGTCTCAGTCGAGCCCAACCTCTGAAGAAGCGACCTCGGGAGCACATTCCGACCTGCGCGCGAGGGTGCACCGAGGCAACCAAGAATGCCCGTGTTGGCATGCGGACGCATTGCCCACACTCCCATCCCGGAGCCGATAGCCGCGAGGGATGCAGCAAGCAGTTCCGTCGTCACGGCTCCACCTGCAGAAGCCGCCGGATCCAGAAGAAGGCAGCAGACTGCATCACCAGACCCACCAGGATGGCCGCCGTTCCTTCGGGAGATCGATACGCGGCGGCCATGTCCCCACGCGAGGTCGCCGACAGGAAGAGGAAGAAGCCGATCGGAAGAAGGCCCAGAATCGCGCCCGACAGCCGCGCCTGAGCCGTGAGGGAGCGGACTTCGCGTGCTGCCGCACGGCGCTCCCCCAGGGTCCGGGCGACCTGATCGAGCACCGCGGGCGCGTTCCCACCCGTCCTCCTGTGGAGGCCGAGAACACCCGCAACTAGACGCGTCTCCGCGGACGGGAGCGACGCCGCCCAGGCTTCGACGGACTCATCGAAGGGCACTCCGAGTGACGTCCGGTCAGCGAGGTCTCGAAACGATGACGCCAGAGGCTCCTCCACGTCGTCCGCTGCCGACCGGATCGCCTGCGTGAGGGATAGGCCTGCTCGAAGACGAGCCGAGATGCCTGCGACTGCGTCCGCGAGCTGAGCCCCGACGAGCTCTGCTCGGCGGGCCTCAAGTCGGCGGCGACGTATGCGTGGCGCGGCAAGTGCAACGGCCGCGCCTGCGACCGCCCCCGGAGCGGTGGCTAACACCCCGCCGATCCCAATCCCTGCTGCCAGAGCCACACCGCGAACCGCCAGACGTCGAACAGCCAGATCGACTGCCCTCGCCCGGCGCGGCGATTCGCGGCGAGCGGCTGCCGTCCTCGGCACGACTCCGGCGCGTTCGAAGATCAGGTCCCTTTGAACGCGATTCGCCGCCATGGTCGCGAGCACACAGGACAGCGACGTCAGAGCCGCAGGGAGGGCTGCGCTCAAGGCGACCTCCTCGAGCCGTCGCGCACCCAGCCTGACTCGGGGTCTGGGCCGGGCGCGAAGACCTCCTCCGGGAGCGTCTCGCCCTGCTCGGCCAGCTGGCCGGCGACCCGCGGCACCTCACCGGTCGCAGCGAACGCCCCCACACCGCCGAACCGTCGATGGAACTCGAAGATCTCCCGAACAACAGGGTCACCGTCCCGCACGCCCTCCACCGACGCGATCTCGAAGACGACGCGTCGCCCGTCACGGAGCCTTGCCGTGTGCACGACAACGTCTATGGCGGAGGCAACCTGGTCACGAACGTGGGCAGCTGGGAGGTCCACGTCGGACATCAGCGCCATCGTCTCCAATCGCCAAAGGAGATGCCGAGGCGAGTTGGCGTGCGCCGTCGACAGAGAGCCGTCGTGGCCCGTGTTCATCGCCTGGAGCATGTCGAGAGCCTCACCGCCCCGAACCTCGCCCACGATGATGCGGTCCGGCCGCATGCGTAGCGCGTTGCGCACGAGATCCCGGACTGTGACCTCCCCCTTGCCCTCGACGTTGGGGGGTCGAGCCTCGAGGCCGATCACGTGCGGCTTCCCAAGCCGCAGCTCGGCGGCATCCTCGATCGTGATCAACCGCTCGTCGTCGGGAATGAACGCAGAGAGCACACCCAGAAGCGTCGTCTTCCCCGAGCTCGTTCCGCCGGAGACGACGATGTTCGCTCGCCCGCGCACGCACGCTCCGAGGAAGTGAAGCATGCGTGGGCCGAGTGTCCCCAGTGCAATCAGATCCTCCGGCGTGAACGGCACGGGAGAGAACTTGCGGATATTGAGCGTGGGACCGCGGAGCGAAAGAGGCGGGATGATCGCGTGCACCCTACTGCCGTTCGGCAATCGCGCGTCCACCCAAGGTGACGATTCATCGACCCGAAGGCCGAGAGGGGCCACGATTCTCTCGATCACGTGAGTGACCGCCTCCTCCCCCTCAAACAGACGGTCTCGCACCCTCTCGAGCCGCCCCTTCCGCTCCACGTAGACGTCGTCGGGACCGTTCACCATGACCTCGGTGACGTCGGGGTCCTTCAGCAGGAACTCGATGGGCCCCAGCCCGACGACAGCGTCAGAAACCTCATTCACAACCTTGGCGAGAGCGCTCTGGGGCAGGACGTGCCCTTGCTCACGCAGGATCGCAAGCGCCTGCTCCCGCACCCGCAGGCGTCTCTCGTGCCGCGGGATGCTCTCAAGACAACGGGCGTCCATACGCCGCAGGAGCCGCTCGTGCAGGCCCCGCCGAACGTCGACCAGCACGTCGCTCACCACTAGTCCGTCTCCTCGAGCGCCCGTGCCGCAAGACGGGCCACGGCACGACCCGTCCGACTGCGCATCGACACCAAGCGTCCCCCGTCCTGGGCACAAGGCACCGCACGATCGATGGGGATCACCGCTGCAGCCGGCCGGCCGAAGACGCGCTCGACGTCGCTGGGCACGATCTCGGCTCGTGCCGCTCGGTTGACCGCGAAGAGGCAGCGCTCGTCGATGCCCGTCGCAGCAATCGCCCGCCTGGCGGCGCGGAACGAAAGGACATCGAGCTGCAGCACCAGGACCACGCGATCGGAAACCTGCAGCCCTGCCCGGATCACGTCGTCGAGCCCTCGCGGTATGTGGAGCACGATGACGTCAGCCAGGCGCCGAACAGCCTCGATGGTGGCCCGTATCTCGTCCCCACCGATGGACGCGGCAGTATCGGCGTCTCCCGGCGCGAGGAGCACTCTGAATCCATCCGGGTGTGGCCACAGGATCCCGTCGAGATGCTGGCTGGTCAGCTCGTCGACGAGTGGGAGGAGATCGGCGAGCGTCCGGGGCTGGTCGTCCGAAGGTGCCCCCACCGCCGCCGAGATGTCCGCGAATGCAAGATCCAGATCGACGAGGACGCAGTCGTTCCCACGATGCCCGATCGCCGCAGCGAGATGGGCGGCGAGGAACGTCGCTCCCGCTCCCCCGCGCGCGCCGTACACCGCCAACACAAGCCCCCGCCTATCAGCAGTGCGCTCGGCCGGCGTGATCGCCCGGGTTGCCAGGCTGGCCAGCTCGTCGCGATCACCGGGCCAGACGAAGAATCCCCTCGCGCCCGCGCGGATGGCCGCGCGCAACGACTGCACCGACTCGGAGGTATCGAGCGCAAGAAGGACCCCGGCGTTCCAGGAGCCTGCGTGACTCGCGAGCCTTGGCGAGGCCACGATCGCGTCGGGCTCGAGCTGCCGGATCGCCTCCGCAAGCTGGCGCTCGTCCGAGGCCGTCGCGACGACCCTCGCCTGGCCCGTGCGGTCCAGGAAGTGCATGACCTCCTCGGCCACCTCGTGCTCCTCGAGCGCGAGCAGGATCCGCGCAACCTCTTCCACGCACACTCCGTTCGCAACCGGGGAGGCAACTGCACGCTGGGAAGCGAGGGAGAGGTCCAGGGGAATCGCAGCAGGGGCCGCCGCGCTCCCCGAAGCCTAGGTGCGGAGGCACTCGGAGGCAATCGCCAGGCTGGCCGGTTTCCCAAGGAGCGCAGGGGACGCCGGCGAGCATTCCCGGCTGAGTGCATCCTCCCACGTCCTGGGGACACGGACGCGGCGGGCAGGGGACAGGGTGGCGAGAAGGCGCGATCGCGGCATACGGGGTTGAGCGGTCCCACCGAAGCTGAACAATGCTGTCGCTCCGCGTCGGCCAACAGACTGAGCTTGCGAGGAGATGTCAGACCCCCGCTCTACGCTTCGAAGCGTGGGATCGGTAATCGACTTGGAGGGGTGGCGGAACCGCCGTGAGCTGGTCGTCCCGCCGTACCCGCCTGCCGGCAGGACCGGCACCGAGGCCCCGGTCGAGCGCCCGGTCGGGCGTCTCGAGACGGCCGTCGTTCGGCTCGGCCGCCTCGTGACCTCGGGGCGGTACCGGATCCACCCCACGGTGGAGACCGAGCTCCTCGCGATCACCGGTGCCGTGTCGGCGGGCCGGGTGGAGGAGGCCGCCGAGCGGGCCGAGCGGCTGGCCGAGCGCTTGGAGCACCCGTCCTCTCTTGCCCGCTGATCTCTGACCGCGACTCGAACATGCGCGAAGGGAGCAGCGAACATGCGCTGTCTGCTCTGCTCGGTGCCCGCCGGCCTCGGCCTCGGACCCTCGAGCATGCCTCCCGCGGCAGGACGCGCGTGGGTTTCTGCTCCCTTCGCGGTCACCCGAAGGCGACCAAGCCAATCTTAGTGCGTCACCGCTCGCCGGGCGCGCGGCTCAAGCAGCGCGTCTTCCGGACGACACCCTCGAGCGCAGAACGACCCAGCCGAACACGACGGCCACCGCCGCGGCGGCGACGACGCCGGCGGCGGCCTGGTTCCTGGGCTTCGCGGCCACGGTGACGATCCGGCTCCGAAGGCGCACTGGACGCCGGAACTCGCGGACGTCCCATCCGCGCGTCTCGGCCTCCTTTCGGAGGTCGCGGTCGGGGTTGACGACGACCGGATGTCCGACTGCCTCGAGCATGGGTAGATCGGTGGCCGAGTCCGAGTAGGCGTACGACCCGGCGAGGTCGATCCCGACGCGCTCGGCCAGCTCCCGGATGGCGTCGGCCTTGGCCTCGCCGGCGCAGAAGAACTCGAGCTCCCCCGTGTACTTCCCCTCCTCGATCTTCGCCCGCGTGGCAAGGACGCCCGACGCGCGGAAATGGCGCGCGAGGGGCCGTACGACCTCCTCGGGAGACGACGAGACGATGTACACACGCCGACCCTGCTTCCGGTGCAGCTCGATCAGGTCGAGAGCCTCCTGATACACGTACGGATCGATCACGTCGATCAGGACGTCCTGCACCAGCTCTTCCATCTGCTGCTGGTCCCACCCTTTGGTGAGAGCGAGCATGCCTTCCTTCAGGCGCTCCATCTTCCTCTCGTCGGCTCCTACGAGCAGGTAGACGAGCTGCGCGTAGATCCCGCGAAAGAGCTGCGAGCGCTTGACCATGCCAGCCCGGTACATGGGCCGCGAGAGGGCGAGAGAACTCGACTTGGAGATGATCGTCTTGTCCAGATCGAAGAACGCCGCATCCATCGCCTCTTCATGGTAGAGGACGCCACCGACACGAACAGGCCTTCGACCTGCGACTTCGCTCAGCGGCGGAGCCTGGCCAGATCGCGCCTGAAGGCCGCGAGCCATGCGAGCTCGGCATCGATGAAGGCCTCCTGCAGGCCCAGCAGGCGGAGCGACGCCGCGCGGGCGGGTCCTCGGCCCGAGGACAACCGGCTGCGCTCGGTGGCGATCGCCTCTCGCTTCGCCTCCAGCGCGGCCGCCCTCTCGGAGATGCCCAGTCGAGCGTCCTCGAGGCCGACCAGATGGGCGAATCCGAGCGAGAGCCCGGCACCGGTCTCGTACGGCCCCGTCCCCGCGAACCGCTCCCTCAGTCCGGTCTTCAAGAGGTCCCGGCCGGGCCGGGTGATGCGGAACACCCGGCGGGCGGGCCCGGCGGCCCCTTCTTGGGCCCTGCCCGCCACGCGACCGTGCTCCTCGAGCCGTCGCAATGCCTGGTACACGGAGGCCTTCCCGATCTCGACCCAGGATCCCATGCTCCGGTCGCGGAACCGTTCGAGCAGCTCGTAGCCGTACAGTGGCTCCTCGGCCAGGAGCCCCAGGATCACGACCTCCACCTTCGAGACCAACGCGATCACCTCCCTAGTCCGTGGCAGACTAGGGACCACCCGCGCCAAGTGCAAGCACTGAAGAGGGTGATCGGAGCTAGCCGGGCGAGGGGGAGCTGGGTTCGGCAGGCACGACTCGGCGAAAGCGAGCGGCCATCACGAGCCCGGCGACCACGAGCCCGATGCACAGGTACTGCGCACCCGTGAGTCCCAGCACACGCCTGTCGTAGGCGCGCAGGAAGTCGGTGGCGAATCGCTGGATCCCGTACCAGAGCAGAAACGCGCTGGTGAGCCGCCCGGACCGTACGCCCCTGCGCCGCATCTGGAAGAGCAGCGCTATGAGCGGAAGGAGCAGCAGGATCTCGTAGAGCGCCGTGTTGTGGATGTGGGCGTCGATCGGGATCGGCCCTTCGCGCGTGGCGCCGCCCAGGTAGTGCACCGCCAGGAAGAACGAAGTCTCGTGGCCGAAGTGCTCGCCAACCGAGTAGCAGCCGATCCTCCCGATGGCGAGCCCGACGGCAAGGCCGAGAACGACGCCGTCGGTCAGCACGAGACCGGCAACCTCCCGATGGCGACGGAGCCACCACAGCACGATGGCAACGGCCAGGAGGAAAGCACCCGAGAACTCCAGACCGCCCTCCCAGAGCGCGAAGACCGCCAAGGGCCGATCCGCGAACTGGGAGGGGTGACTCACCACGAATGCCAGGCGGGAGCCAATGATCCCGCCGAGCACTATCCACCAGGCCAGGCGTGCGAGCGCATCGACATCCAGCCCGTTCCGGCGCCCGTGCAAGAGGAAGATCCACGATCCGACGACAAGCCCCAGCGCCACGAGCAGGCCGAAGGTGTGCAGCGTGACCGGCCCCACGTGGAAGCTCGGGAACGTGTGGTATGGGATCAGATCGGGTCCCTCCTCGACTGGTGTCACATGCTACGGCGGCCCGCCCGGACAGGATATACATCGATGATTGTCCAACTATGGAAACGCTCCGACACCGAGGCGAGGCCCGCCGATGACCGAGCTGGCACGGATCTTCAAGGCCCTGAGCGACGAGAACCGGCTCGCCATCTTCCAGCTCATCCGTGAGCGTGGAGGGCGCATCCGGACCCAGGAGGACATCGCCAACAGCATCTCCAAGATCGCGAGCGAGTTCGACCTGTCGCTCTCGACCGTGTCCCATCACATCAAGGAGCTGAGGAACGCCGGACTCGTCCGGTGCGAGAAGCGGGGTCAGACCGTCCGCTGCTTCGTGGACCCGGAGGCGCTCGAGCGCCTCGAGGCATTCCTCGGATGAGGCCCCCTGGACCGAAGGCGCTGGTGGGCGGCGCCCTGGCCGCGCCGCTGCTCACCACGGGGGCTGCCTGGGCCATCGCACGGCTCTGGTGCAAGCCGAAGCGCACACTCCCGAGACGCACGCCCGCCGACGAGGGACCCCCGCTACGTGCCGACCGTGATCGAGTTCCTCGACAGGGCCCTTGGACCGACGGGCGACTGACGGCGACATCCGATGCGGGCCCGTCGTTGGGTGGTAGCCGCAAGGTGACCCAACGCATCGCGGACGTCTACGCTATGTAGCTCCCATGACCAGGAAGCTGGCCGCCCTCGCTTCGATCCTGGCGCTGTGGCTCGCTTCAGGCGCCGTGCAGCCCCCGGCCGGAAGCGGCTTGGTCGGCAACGGCATCGCGCGGGCGAGCGAGAAGCGCACCTACGCGATCGCGGCGGCCGGAGACATCGTCTGCCGCGGCAACCCCGGCACAGATCCCGACAGCTGTCAGTACGGCAAGACCTCCGATCTACTCGTCGGAACCGGGCTCACGCGGGTCCTCACAGTCGGGGACAACCAGTACCCCACCGGCGCGTACGAGGACTTCATGACCTACTACGAGCCGACATGGGGACGGGTCCGCAAGATCACGAGCCCGACCCCCGGCAACCACGAGTACTCGCAGGACCCGACGGCGACGCCGAGCGGCTACTTTCGCTACTTCGGCAAGCGCGTGAAGGGGCCCGACGGCCTCGGCTACTACAGCTACGATCTTCCGATCGGATGCTCGCCCGGTGAGAGCGTCTGCTGGCACTTCATCGCCCTGTCCTCGGAGCTCTGTTTCGCGCCGGGTGGGTGCGGTCCGCCGTCGGACCCGACGAACCCCGGGACGGGAAACAGGATGTACGAGTGGCTGAAGAGCGATCTGGCCTCCCACACCAACGGCCGGTACGCGTGCACGCTGGCGTACTGGCACCACCCCCTCTTCTCCTTCTCGACGGGCAGCGGCGCAACCTCGGCCGTGAAGCCGCTCTGGAGCCTGCTCTACGCGGCTCATGCCGACATCGTGCTGAACGGCCACTCGCACAACTACCAGCGCTGGAAGCGCCAGGACCCCGAGGGCGCCCACGACCCTGCGAACGGGATACGCCAGTTCATCGTCGGTGCCGGCGGAGCGAGCAAGTACGCGCTCCAATCGGGGACCAGGCCGCCGAACCTCGCCGCGGCGCAGGACACGAGCTTCGGCATCCTGCGGATCACGTTGATGCGCTCGGGCTACACCTGGGAGTGGGTCACGGCGGCCGGCCAGCCGGCGTTCACCGACTCGAAGGCCAAACGCGTGGCCTGCTCCTGAGGACGAGCCGTCAGCGGATCGGGAACTGCACCTCGGTCAGGTAGTCGGCCGGATCCGGCGTTTCCGACGGGTCCGTGAGATAGACCTCGCGGGAAGGACCTGCGATCTCGTGGCCGTGCTCCTGGATCCAGCCGGTGAGCGTGTGGTAGGCCGGGCCGATCTCGTCATACGGGCCACTATGCATGGTCCACGCCATCGTGCCGCCTTCGAGCTCCCTGCCGAAGACTTCCCCCTCGCCGGGGAAGGGCTTGGCCACCGGGAACGCGAGCTCCATCTCTCCCCCGCTCTCCTCGTCGAGAACGTCGAACATGATCAGGAGCGGTGGACCCGCGAACGGGATACCGGCCTTGCCGACGGCCGCCCCGATCTTCCCGAAGCCCTCCGCTACGTCGTTCCCGATCGTCTCGATCGACGTGTGCATGCGAACCGCGGCGACCTGCTGAGGGGGAACCTCCTTCACTTGCACCTCGTACGGCATGACACCCTCCTTCCGTTCGATCAGCCTCTGGAGGTAGCCGAGCATCCGCTCGTGCCGCTCGAGCTCGACCTCCAGCCGGGCCCGGTGCCGATCCAGCACCTTCGCCGCCACGACCGGATCGTCCGCGGCCAGCGCCTCGCGCACGTCCTCGAGCGGCATGTCGAGGGAGCGAAGCACTCTGATCGCCTCGGCGCGGTTGGCCTGGGCGAACGTGTAGTAGCGGTAGCCGGACGACCTGTCGACGACCGCCGGGACGAGCAGCCCCAGCTGGTCGTAGTGGCGCAATGCCTTGACCGAGAGCCGAGTCATCTTCGAGAACCGCCCGATTGGAACCAGGTTCTCCACGGCATCCCTCCTTGTGGAGCTGATGGTGGGGCCTCCCCCGGGGGGAGAGTCAAGCGAATGCAAACAAAGACTCAGAGCTTGTAGCCGAACCGACGCAGCAGGTCCTTGCGCTCGGCCACGTCCTCCTCGGTCTCCACCCCGAGCGGCGAGCCCCCATCGACGACGCCGAGGATGCCACGTCCCTGCTCCGTCTCGCCGACGACGACCTCGACGGGATTGGCCGTCGCGCAGTAGATCCGGCAGACCTCGGGGACCACCTTGACGGCGTTGAGCACGTTGATCGGGAACCCGTCCTTCAGGAGGATCACGAAGCTGTGCCCCGCGCCGATCGCCCGCGCGTTGGCAACCGCGATGTCGATCAGCTCCTGATCGTTCCCGCTCCACCGGACCAGGCGCGGGCCGCTCGATTCACAGAAGGCGATCCCGAACTTGAGGCCGGGCACGGCTCCGACGAGCACCTCGTGGAGGTCCTCGACGGTCTTGATGAAGTGCGACTGCCCGAGGATGAAGTTCAGTCCCTCAGGCTTGTCGAACGGAACGGTCGTGATCTCCATGAGAGCTCCTCAGTCGGACTGGACGCCGACCTTGGAGATTAGTCCGGCCAGGAGCGAGATTCGAGGGACCACGCTCGTGAGGTCGATCCACTCCCCGACGCTGTGATCGCCCCCGCCGACGGGACCGAGTCCGTCGAGGGTCGGCACACCGGCGGCTGAGGTCGTGTTCGCGTCCGAGGCCCCACCCGTCGCCGTGTCCCCGAGCTCGAACTCGAGCTCCCGGGCGACGCCGATCGCGAGCGCCGCGAGCCTCGCGCCTGCCTCGTTCTTCTCCATCGGCCGGTGCCACTTGCCCTCGGTCACCCTTGCCGTGACGTCGGGGGCGCCGTGAGAGTTGGCGATCCGCTCGACCTCGGCCTCGGCGGCCGCAAGCGTCTCCTCCTGCGGGGAACGCACGTCGACCTGGATCTCGCAGCGCTCGGCGACCACGTTGGGCCGCGTCCCGCCTCGAACCACACCGGCGTTCACCGTCACGCCGGGCCAGCGTCCGTTCAGCTCGTGGAGCGCCACGATCTTCTGGGCCGCCTCCAGCACCGCGCTGCGGCCTTTCTCGGGCTCGACGCCCGCGTGTGCAGCACGCCCGATCACGACGATCCGATAGTCGGTGACGCCCTTGCGCGAGGACACGATGTCGCCCGTCTCGCGGGCACTCTCCAGCACCAGGGCTACGTCGGCGCGGGACGCCTCGGCTCTGATGAACTCGCACGACCACGGAGAACCGATCTCCTCGTCCGGGTTGCAGACGTAGGTGATCGAGCCGAACCCGTCGAACCCGGCCTCCAGCAGCACCTCGACCCCGAAGAACCCGACCAGCAGGCCGCCCTTCATGTCCGAGACGCCGGGCCCCAGCGCGCGGTTGCCGTCGATCCGAAACGGGCGCTCCCCGACCGTCCCACGTTCGAAAACGGTGTCCGTGTGGCCGATCATGAGGATCCGTGGCCCGCCGCTCCCGTGCAGCCGTGCGACGAGCAGGTCGCCGAGCTGCGGCTTGCCCGTCTGCGGCCGATGCGGGACGCGCTCTACCTCCCAGCCTGCCTTCGCGAACCGCGCCTGGCAGGCGTCGACCACGACGTTGACGCCGTCGGGCGTGTAGGAGCCGCTGTCGACGTCCACGATGGCACGCAACGCGTCGACGTACTCCTCATGGCGGCGCGCTGCGATCTCCCGGAGCCTTTGGACATCCACGGCGCGGGGAAGTATACGGACGCCGGCTGTAGCATCGAGCTCGTGGGGGCGCGCGCACGCTCCGAGTTGAGCGGTTGGTGGCACGTCGGCCTGGCGGTGGTCGGTGCGGTCCTGCGCTGCTGCTTCCGTGCGCAGTTCGTAGGAGTCGAACGCGTGCCGGCCCGAGGTCCGGCGGTCCTTGCCTGCAACCACGTGAGTGCACTCGACGGCCCCTTCCTCGCCCTCGCCGCCGGCTGCAAACGCAAGCGGATGACGCGCTTCCTCGTTGCCTCCGAGTTCTTCGAACGCCCCCAGTTCGGCTGGGCGCTGAGGCTCCTCCAGCAGATTCCGCTGCGACGAGGTACCCGCGACATGGGGGCGCTGGAAGAGGCAGGGCGAACGATCCGTGCCGGCGCGCTCGCCGGCATCTTCCCGGAGGGCCGGGTGAACCCTGAGCCGGAAGGTGGACTTCAGCGCGGACGCCGTGGCATGGCGACCATCGCCCTCAAGTCCCGCGCCCCGGTGGTCCCCGTCGGCATCTGGGGCACACAGGATCGGTGGCCGCGTGACGGCCTTCACTTCCGACGACCCTGGCGGCCTCGAGTGGCGCTCGTGTTCGGGGAGCCAATGGAGCCTTCCGGCGACATCGCCTCAAGAGCCGACTTGAAGGCCTTCACCGAATCGGTCATGACGAGCATCGGGACGCAGGTGAGTAGGGCTCGGTCCATCACCCAGGGCCGCTGACCGGGCCGGCGAGGAGGGGGCTATGAGTGACGAGCACACCGCCCGTGCATCGGACGGCGGGCGTTTCGTGCTCACCCCCGATGGGCCGTTCCGCTGGAGGATCGAGCCCCGCGGGGGGATGCGGGTCCCGGGCGTCGTCTTCGCCTCGCCCACGCTCCTTCCGGACATCCTGCGGGACGAGTCCCTCCAGCAGGTCGCGAACGTCGCCTCACTGCCCGGGATCGTCCTCGCGTCCTACGCCATGCCCGACGTGCACCTCGGGTACGGGTTCCCGATCGGGGCGGTCGCGGCAACCGACGTCGCGGCGGGCGGTGTCGTCTCGCCCGGCGGCGTGGGGTTCGACATCTCCTGCGGAGTACGCCTCCTCGTCTCCGGCCGGGACCGCGAGGACGTCGCGCCGAGCCTCGATCGGCTGATGGACGCCTTGGACGTCAGCGTCCCCAAGGGCGTCGGCGCGGGGGGGGTCTGGCGGCTCCGCTCGGACTCGGAGCTGGAGTACCTGCTCGCGGGAGGCGCTGCCTTCGCCGTGCGGCGCGGCTTCGGGACTCCGCGCGACCTCGAGCGGTGCGAGGACGGGGGCGCGCTCGAGACCGCCGATCCCTCACAGGTCGGTCGGCGCGCGCGGGAGCGCGGACTCCGCCAGGTCGGCAGCCTGGGCTCCGGCAACCACTTCCTCGAAGTGCAGGTCGTGGACAAGCTGTTCGATCCCGATCTCGCCCACGCATACGGCCTTCGTGATCGGCAGGTGTGCGTGATGATCCACTGCGGCTCGCGCGGCCTCGGACACCAGGTCTGCACCGACCAGGTGAGGTCGCTGGAAGGAGTGATGCCCCGGTACGGCATCGAGGTCCCCGACCGGCAGCTCGCGTGCGCGCCGGTCGACTCGCCGGAGGGGCGCGCGTACCTCGGTGCGATGGCCGCCGCGACGAACTACGGCCGCGCCAACCGGCAGATCCTCTCCGAGGCCGTGCGGGACGCATTCGCGCTGGCCCTCGGGACGCGCGATCTCGACCTGCTGTACGACGTGTCCCACAACCTCGCGAAGCTCGAAACCCACGAGGTCGAAGGTCGACCGCGGACGCTTTGTGTACAGCGCAAGGGCGCGACGCTCGCGCTGCCGCCCGGTCATCCGGACCTGCCCGAGGATCTCCGCCCGCTCGGCCAGCCCGTGCTGATCCCGGGCTCGATGGGAACCGCGTCGTACGTCCTGGCAGGGGTCGCGCCGGGGGGCGCGCTCAACTCGACGTGCCACGGCGCGGGGCGGTCGATGAGCCGGCACGCCGCGACGAGACGCATTCAGGGCGGCGCTCTCCGGGAGGAGCTGGAGCGCTCGGGCATAGTCGTCCGGGCCGGCTCGCTTCGGGGGCTCGCAGAGGAGGCCCCGTTCGCCTACAAGGACGTCGACGAGGTCGTCGCCACGTGCGAGGGTGCCGGACTGGCGCGCAGAGTCGCCCGCCTGCGCCCGATCGGCGTCGTGAAGGGCTGATCCGTCAGGGCAGCAGGTGCTGCTCGAACCAGTCCGCAGCCAGCTCCGACACGAGCTCAAGCGCTCCGGACTCCTCGAAGAGGTGCGTTGCCCCCGGTACGACCTCCAGCTTGGACGGGCAGCGCAGGTGGGCCTGGGCCTCGCGGTTCAGCTCCAGGACGATCTCGTCACGCCCGCCGACTATCAGGAGCGTCGGCGCGGTCACGGCCTCCAGCGCCGGCCCGGCCAGGTCGGGCCGACCCCCGCGCGAAACGATCGCCGCGATCCCGTCTCCGAGACGGGCAGCGGCGACCAACGCCGCGGCCGCGCCGGTGCTCGCGCCGAAGAGCGCCCGGCGCAGATCCCCGGCGTCTTTCTGCTCCCCAAGCCACGCGACGGCCGCCGTTAGCCGATCGGCGAGTAGCTCGATGTCGAACACGTTCGCCCGGGCGTAGGCCTCATCTGGGGTCAGCAGGTCAAACAGCAGGGTGCCCAAGCCCCGCTCGTTGAGAGCCCCAGCCACCGCGAGATTGCGCGGCGAGAGCCGGCTGCTTCCGCTCCCGTGGGCGAACACGACCACGCCGGCTGCCCCGGGCGGGACCGCGAGCGATCCCGGGAGCCGAACGGACCCGATCGTGATCTCGACCTCGCTCAATCGAGACTCCCTCCCAGCGATGCCACCGCCGCCGAGTCTGCGCCGGCGCGAGCGGGTCCGCAAACGAAGGGGCCGGCCCAAGGGGCCGGCCCCTTCGTCACACCTCTCGACTCGTCACATCACGGTGACGGTAGAGATCAGGTTCGAGTCACGCAGCTTGCGCAGCGCCTCGCGCTCGATCAGCCGCACACGCTCACCCGAGAGACCGAGCACCTTGCCCGTCTCCCTGAGCGAGAGCGGCTGCCCATTCTCGAGGCCGTAGCGGAGCGCCACCACATGCCGCTCACGCTCGTCCAGCACCCGCTCGACGGCGTCGCCGATCTCCTCGCGGAGGAGCGCGTCCTCGACCTCGTTGAAGGCCGCGTCCGAGTCGACCTCCTCGATCAGGTCGCCTAGCTCGGTGTCCTCGCCCACGGGGGACTGAAGCGAAAGCGGCTCGCGCCGGCCCATCTCGGTGAGGTCGTCGATCTCCTCGGTCGTCGTGTCCAGGGCCTTCGCAAGCTCCTCGCGCGTGGGCTCGCGCCCCATGGTCTGGGCGAACTGGAACCTGGTGCGATTCAGCTTCCGCAGGCGGTCGTGGATGTGGACCGGCAGGCGGATCGAACGCGAGCGGTCGGCGATGGCACGCGTGATCCCCTGGCGGATCCACCACGTGGCGTACGTAGAGAACTTGAAGCCGCGGCGCCAGTCGAACAGCTCGACCGCCCGCATGAGACCGATGTTGCCCTCCTGGATGAGGTCCAGCAGCGGCAGGCCCTGACCCTGGTACTTGCGCGCCACCGAAACCACGAGCCGAAGGTTGGCCATGATGAACCGCTGCCGTGCGGCCTCGGCCTTCCGGACCGACTGGCGGGCCTTCATGATGCTCTTCTCAGAGCGCAGCCGACCGGACCGGAGCTTCTCCTCCGCCTCCTTGCCGTGCTCGATGATGATCGCGAGCTCGACCTCCTCCTCCTTGGTGAGCAGCGGCTCGCGGGCCGCAGCCTCCAGGTACAGCCGGAGGTCATCGGCGTCGTCGGTTCCCAGCGGACGGGCGGGTTCTGGCATGTACTCGTTCACTCTCCCCTCGAAGCCTCATCCGAGGGCATGGGGACCCTGTCAGAGGTCTTCGGGACCTGACATCTGCGCATGGCTGAGGACGAACCGAAGCTGGCCGCCCCGGGCCAACGTACACGTATCTTACCGGTCCAGGCCGCTGCCTGTAAAGGCCTTCACCACTAGGAATTCACCAAATCCACAACTAATTCCCCAGCCAGACAACAAATGGCCCCGACCTCTCCGTCGCGGTCACGTCTGTTGGTTCGCTGGGGCCGGAGCCCGGCCTGTCGTCAGGCGGTCGCTGCTCCACCGTCCGCAGCAGGGGTCGCCCTGCCGACCGACCAAGTGCGGAGCCGCGCGATGTCCTCCGCGCGGGTGCGGGAGAGGGGTGTGGTCGCCCCGATCTCCTGCAGGACCGTTTCGGTCGTCACGTCGTGGTCCTCCGCGTATGCACGGTAGAGGGCCGCGACGACGACTCCCTCGATCTCGGCCCCCGAGAAACCTTCGCTGGCCGCCGCGAGCTTCGCCAGATCGAACGAGCCGGGATCGCGCTTGCGGCGCTCCAGCTGGACCCGCAGGATCTCCTCTCGATCGCGTGGGCTCGGCAGGTCGACGAAGAAGATCTCATCGAACCGGCCGCGCCGCAGGAACTCCGCCGGAAGGGCCGTAACGTCGTTGCACGTCGCCACGAGGAACACCCCCGCCGGGTGTTCCTGCATCCACCTCAGGAACGTCCCGAGGACCCGCTGTGAAACCCCGCTGTCCCCGCCCGACACGCCGGCGGCGAAGCCCTTCTCGATCTCGTCCACCCAAAGGACGACCGGGGCCATCGCCTCCACGGTCCGGAGTGCGCCCTCGAGCCGCCCTTCGGATTCGCCGACGTATGCGCCGTACAACCGTCCGGGATCGAGCAGAACCAGGGGGAGCCCCCAGCTTCGAGCCAGCGCCTTCGCGGCGAGCGACTTCCCACAGCCGGGCACGCCGGTGAGCAGCACGCCTCGAGGGGGTTCCAGGCCGAAGCCCTCTGCGGCGGGCTCGAAAGCTCGACTACGTACGCGCAGCCATTCCTTCAACCTCTCCATCCCGCCCACCCGGTCGAGTCCGCCGACGTCCGTTCCCACAAGCTCGAGGACGCCGTTCGCCTCGAGAAGCTGTGCCTTCATCGACCGAACCTGGGCCACGTCCCCTTCGTCGAGGCGTCCGTCGCGGAAGGCCGCCTCCAGGACGAGCCGCTCCGCCTCCGGCAGCGTGAGCCCCCTTATCGCATCGACGAGCTCTCCGATACCCTTCGTGTCCAGGGCCACTGGCACGCCTCGCGTCGCGAGTTCGTCGATCGTCCGGCGCACGAGGCTCTCGAGCTCCGCGCGCGTTGGCGGCTCGAGCGTCCACGGAAGAGCGAGGCCCTGGAGCTCGGGCGGGATCAGCGCCCGCGGACCTGTGAGGACGAGCGTCTGCCCGGGCTTCGCCTTCTGGGCGATCTCCTTGATGCGGCGGACCACGACCGGATCAGTGAAGGACGAGTGGATGTCGGCCATCACGAATACCCCAGGGTCGGAGAGGCTCGCGACGAAATCGAGCGCCTTTCGCGGATCCACCGTTCCCATCTGCGAATCGAAGCCGTCCCGCGCGAGCCCTCGCGTTACCGACCAGGTCCAAACGGGGTAGCCGACGGCCTGGGCCGCGCGCCGAAGGATGTCCATGAATCGCTGTTCCTCCTGCATCTCCGCCACGATCAGCGAGTGGCGCGACGCGAGGAGCAGGCGCAGGTCCTCCGTGGAGTCCACGCCGACATCATTGCACGGGGCTCCGCCTGCGCCGCGATAGGCTGACGTAATGGCTACAGCACCGGACGTTCCCGCCGGTCGGTTCGCCGAGCTCGGCGGACCTGTTCACTACGTGGAGTGGAACGGGCCGGTCGAGCGAACGTTCGTGCTGGTTCACGGTCTCGGCGGGTCACATCTGTCCTGGTCGCTCATCGGCCGCGATCTGTCGCGACACGGACGCGTGATCGCCATCGACCTCGCCGGGTTCGGACGCACGCCCAGGGATGGCCGGAGCAGCAAGCTGTCCGCCAACAGAGCCCTGCTCGCACGCTTCCTCGACGAGGTCGTGGGCAGGCCGGCCGTCCTGGTCGGCAACTCGATGGGGGGCGCGATCGTCATGCTGCAGGCTGCCCGCGAGCCGGCCTCCGCGGAGAGCGTCGTCCTCACCGGATCGGTATTCCCATGGGCCCGGGGCGGCCTGCCGTCGCCTCTCGTGATGGCCGGCTTCGCGCTCTACCAGGTCCCGGTCGCCGGTGAGTGGGCGGCGCGCCAGCGGCTCGCCGGGCTGTCCGCGGAGCGAGCCGTCAGGCTCGGCTTTCGGGTCGTCACGGCCGACCCCAGCCCGGTCCCCGAGGAACTGATCCGGCTCCATGTCGAGCTGTTCGCGGAGGGACAACAGGATCCCGATCTCGGCCCGGCGCTCCTGGAAGCAGCCAGGTCGCTCCTCGCCCTCGGCCGGCATCGTGAGTTGGCCAGGCGCGTGCTGGAAGCCGTGAGGTGCCCGGTACTCGTGATCCACGGCCAGGCAGACCGGTTCGTTCCGGTCGCTTTTGCCCGGGCCGAGAGCCAAAGACATTCGAGCTGGCACGTGCAGCTCCAACCCGGCGTAGGCCACGTTCCGATGATCGAGGCTCCGGATCTGTGGATCGCAGCCGTCGAGAATTGGCTGCGGGAGACCGCCGCGCCCCTGCCCGCGCAGCTACGGGATCGGCGGCTCCGCCGCACGTGAGGTTCGGGCAAGCGCGGCCGCGACGGCACCCGTGAGGATGAGCGCACCGCCCAGCGCGGTTCCGATCGTCACCGCTTCGTTCAGGAACAAGTACGCAAGCAACGCGGAGGACAGGGGTTCGGTGGCGGCTATGACGGAGGTCCGGACCGCGCCCAGCCGCTCGAGACCGGACAGCAGGCACACGAAGGCTCCGGCCGTCCCCGCGCTCATGCCGAGCACGGGCCACCACTTGCCCCAGCCCGCGGGGATCTGCCCGACGCCCGAGACCAGCGAGTAGGCGGCGAGTCCGATCGACGCGCCGGCACTCACCCACATCGAGCTCGTGACCGGGTTGGTCTTGCGGAGCAGTCGGTCGGCCCCCACCAGGTACAACGTGTAGGCAACAGCCGAACCGAGCGCGAAGAGCACCCCCACGCGCTCGATCGACAACCGACCTCCCGTTGCCACCACGATCGCAGTACCCGTCCCGGCAAGCGCGAGCGAGAAGGCCGTCAGCTTGGACGGCCTCCCCGTTCCCATCGCCCACGAGGCGAGCATCACGAGCACGGGGTACGTGAAGAAGAGGAGTGTGACCGCGGCTGCGGTCCCGTGCTCGAGCGCAGCGAAGAAGAGCGCCGCCTCGACCGCGTATCCGCAGACGGCCAGGAGAACGAGAACCGTTCGCTCTCCGCTCGCCGCCACGAGCGGCCGCCGGAGGACCGCCAGCGCCACGGCAAGGATCGCCGCCCCGATCCCGAACCGAAGCGCGAGCATCGAGGTCACCGGCCACCCTCGACGAAGCGCGAGCTTTCCGAAAACGACGACAAAGCCGAAGAGCGCCGAGGCCGACACGACCAGAAGTGCGCCGGCGGCTTCGCGGCGAGCGCTGCCCACTTGAGGCACGCCGATCATGCCCGCCCCCTCACGCCTTCGTCCGCTGGCATCCGACGAGACGGGCTAAGGCTGCCGTCAGTCGCCTGCCAGGAACTCGCCCACCCGCCGCACCAGCGCCGGGATCGCCCCGAACAGTTCCGCCTCGTCCCGGAACATCATGAGATCCGCATTCGGCAACAACCCGGCGAGGATCCGGCCGAGCTCCGCCGGGTGAATCTCGTCCCCTTCGGCGCATATCAGGAGGGTCGGCGCCCCGACGTTCCGCAGCATCTCGCGATCCGGCACAGGCCACCCTTCGATGACCTCACGCAGCGCTTGAGCGACACCGTCCGGGTGCTCGTGATCCCACATCATCCTGTCTACCTCAAGCTTCCACGGCATCCGGACGTACTGCGCAACACGCTCGGGGTCGGAGACGATCGCCTCGAGCGCCTCCTCGGGCGTCTTGCCGTCGATCATCGCGGCAAGCTTCAGGAAGCGATCCTTGAACGGGAAGGGTCGATCGAGCGCGGCCGGGAGAAGCCACACCATCCGGTCGAACCGAGCGGGCTCGCGGCAAGCCAGGTTCGCGATGGCTCCCGCCCCGAGCGAGGTCCCGATTGCGCACGTGGCGCCGTACGCGGCCGCGACGGCGTCGACGTCGCGCGCGAAGTCCTCGAACCGGTAGCCGGCCGCAGGCGCGCTCGATCGTCCGTGGCCCCGGAAGTCGAAGCGGAGCTTAGTGCCGGGGACGAGGGGGGTGAGCGCGGCCAGCTCGTTGCGGTTGTTCGTCAGCCCGTGAGCCACGACGGTCGTCGGCTCGCCGTGGCCGTCGATCTCGACGTACAGGACCGCGTCCTCGGTTTCGACGTGGGGCATCGTGACTCTCCGCTGGCCCGCGTACCATACCGGACGATGCCCGACATCGAGGTGCAGCGCACGGACGTCGAGCGGTTCCTCTCACGCTTCCACGTGACCGTGACCGAGGGCGACACCTCGACGCACCACGAAGTCACCTTGTCGGCGGCGGACTTCGAGCGGCTCGGAGGACGGTACCGCACCCCTGAGGACTTCGTGCGCGCCTGCTTCTCGTTCTTGCTCGAGCGAGAACCTAAGGAGGCCATCCTGTCGTCGTTCGAGGTCGGCGTCATCTCGGAGTATTTCCCCGACTTCGAGCGCCGGATCATCCAGCCCTAGAAGCTCACCTGACGCCGGACCCTCACACTCCTCGCCCTCCGTCACCGATGGGTGACCCCGGTTCTGCCACGTCGTCCTCGCGTGCGAGTTGGCCTTGGATGCGACGTGCCCAGTGCCAGATGACCGCGGTAACGAGGAGGAACACGACACCCGAACCGATCAGGATCACCCGCACGCGGTCGTCGTTCCACACGAGCGCGAGCACGAGAGCCGGCACGATCCAGCCGAGGTTGTAGGCGATGTCGAACAGGCTGAACCCACGGCCGCGGAAATCGTCGGGAAGCGCCTGCTGCATGACCGTGTCGGCCGAGATCTTGCCGAGGAAGAACCCAAGGGCGCCGACGAACGTGATCGCCGAGTAGCCGGTGATCGTAGGGACGCCGCCGAACAGGATCACGCCCACACCCGTCGCGATCATCGCCGCGACGAGCAACCGGTAGGGCGGAACTCGGTCCTTCAGCCGCTGCGCGAGCACCATACCGATCGCGGCCCCGATCGCCCCGCACGCGCCGGCGATCGCGACCACCGTCTTCTCGGAATCCGCGCCTGAGAGCAGGTTCCGCGCCTGGAGGGCGAACACGAGCGCCACGAACCCGAAGAACTCCATCCGGAGCGCCTGGAAGGACGAGAGGCCGAGGGCGGCCGCCGGCCGGCCGAATACCTCTCGGAGCCCTATCCCGATGTCGCGGAAGACCCGCCTCACCTCGTCGGAGAAGCGCGTGACGCGCCGCTCGTACTCCAGACGCTCGACGCGACGGGCCACGACACCAGCGATCAGGTACAGGAGCGCCCCGGCCAGAGCCACCGTCCACGCCGGCGCGAACGCCGTACCCACCAGAGCGACGCCCCCTCCGGCCACCTGGAAGATCGCCCCGCCGGCTTGCGAGAGGCCGTTCGCTTGCAGGAGGTCCTTGCCGTGCACCACTGCCGGCAGCCCGGCCGACTTGATGGCCAGCAGCATCCGAGTGCAAGCGAGCGCGACGAGGATCGCGATGATGAGCACAGCGTCGGGAAGAGCGTCACCGGCCGCTGCGAGCGCGATCGCGGCGGCCGCGACGACGGCGGCCCGGAACAGGTTCGAGCGGATCAGCAGCACCTTGCGTTCGTATCGGTCGATGAACGCGCCGACGAACGGGCTGACGAGCGTGTACGGAACGTAGAGCGCCAGGACGGCCACCAGCAGGTAGCGGGTCGACGGAGCGCTGGTGACGTCGAAGCCCCTCTGCCCCCCGAAGGCGATCGACTTCGCGAGCGAGGCCTGGACGATGCCGTCTGCGGCCTGGGCGACGAACTGCGTCCCCATGAGTGCAGCGAAGCTTCGATTCGAGAACACGCCGAACATCGCCGCGAAGAAGCGGGAGAAGGCGCCGAAGGCCCGATCGAGACCCGGCTTGCCCACACGGAGCGCCCCGGCGACGGCCACTGCAAGAGTGAGGGTGAGCCACCCGTCCGTCGTGCTGTAGGGGTCGCGGGTGACCGACACGACCGCGAATCCGGCCAGGATCACAAGCACGAACGAGACGGCCGGGACGAGCGCGATCTTCACCCATCGGTCCTCGAGATCGAACCAGGGCGCCGCGATCAGGCCCGGAAGCACCAGCAGGAGCGCGAGCCCGAGCAGCACCCGGAGCGTGTGGCCGAAGTTGCCGAGAGCCCCGGGGTGGTTCGCGTACAGCGCGGCCGTCTGCCTCTCCGCCTGCCTCGCGGCCGCCAGGGCGTCGCTTGAAGGCATGGCGAGGTTCGGCCCGGTCACGACGGCGACGTCGTCGCCAACCTCGACCAGGAGGCCGGGCACGGGCTCCTTGTCCAGCAGCGCGGCGTTGTCGGTGCCGCGGTTGAACTGCCGCACGATGAAGGCGATGGGGGGCTCCTCGTACTCCTCCAATCCTCGCTCCATCTCGGCGTAGAAGCCCCGGGCCATCTTGTTGTAGGTGGGGTCGGTGAGAACGGTCGGCTCGTTCGACAGGAACCTGTCGACGCTTCCGAAGTAGGAGAAGGTCCGCTTGACCGCGTCCCCCGGAAGGCCGGTGCGCGACACGTTGGTGAAGGTCTTCGCCCAGCCGTAGGCCTGATAGGTGTCGCTGTAGTCGATGATGAACACGATCGGATGCCCCGGCTCACGCTCGACGATCGCGCTCACCGCCGAGAGCGCCGTGCGCGTGGGCTGATCGATCCACTGGTTGTGGGGGCTCGCCCACCCGGAGGCGTCCCGCCCTCGCGCCCAGACGAACCCGAGCGATCCCAGTATCGCCGCCACCCCGAGAACGGCGAGGATTCGCCGACCCGCGTCCCGATGCTGCAGCAGCCACCGAACGGCGACCCAAGCGCCCAAACCGACCAGCGCGAACAGCGCGGCCGTCGCGTTCATGAACCGGTAGTACGGGTATGCCTTGCCGATGACCCAGCCGAACATGCCGAGCAGGGGGAGGAGCCACAAGGCCGAGATCGTCCCGAAGCCGCTCGCCGGTTGCCGATCTCTCCGCGCGCGCCAGATCGTCCAGCCGATCGCGAGGGCGATCAGCGGAAACGTGACGAGCGGCTGAAGCGATCGCACCCACTGCCACAGGCGCGTCTCGAACACCTGCTGCGTGTAGGGAGGCGGGAGCGCAGCCTCGGCGAGCGAGGCCCTCACGCCCCAGGGCCCAACCAGCCACAGACCGAGGCCCACGGCCATCCCGAGGCCGATCGAAAGCAGGTGGTGGCCGTCCGCCTTCAGGGCAGAGCCGAGCGAGAAACCGCTCGTGGAGATGTGGAGGACGAACACGGCCAGAAGCGAGACGCCGAAGACGACACACGTGGTCGGGTGAGTGAAGGCCGCCGTCATGCCGAGCAGGAACAGCGCCGATCTGGCCCCCCAGGACGTCTTCGACGACGGGACGAAGGCAAGGATGGCCGACAGGACGTATAGGACGGCGATGTTGTCCAGATAGCCGACGTACGGGGTCGTCATCGACAACGCGGCGGTGGCAAGCAGCACCATGAGGAAGAGCAGCCGGTCCCGATGCACTCGACAGGCAAAGGCGCCGAGCGCGAGCCCCATGAGAACCGGAATCCCGACCATCATGAAAGCGCTGAACGTGTAGAGGTCGATCCCAGCCACCCGTTGCAGCGCTGCCCCGAGCAGCGGCACCGACACGCGGTACCCGCCGGAGAACATCGAGAACGGCCCCCACTCTCCGGCGATGAGGGCAGGGTCGTCCGTCATCAAGACGTTCGAGCGCCACGTGTACCAGGCGGGGTCGCGCGTCGGCGCGCTCAGCGAGGGGTCCTGGAGGAATGTCCACCCGAAAGCGAGCAGCAGGAACAGGACCACCGCGATCAGCACGACCGGCCGTCCGAGGAGTCTGGCCGTCGGCTCGAACTCGTGGACGTCCTTCGTCCGGTCGGGTGGCCCCGAATCCTCCGTTTGGCCCGAGTCCGGCCTCACGCGCGCGCCTCGGGGAGGCACGGGAGGGTCTTCATGATCGACGACGGGAAGGCGGCTTGGAACACCAGCTCATCGGCCTGATCGGGTGGGACCTCGACCCCCGACCCGGCGGTCTCGCCCTTCGTCAGCCCCATGATCCACTTGGAGATCTGCGCGAGCGTCGCGCCGTTCTCGTGCAGCTCCTGCATGTTGATCATGATCTGTGTGGGCTGGATGAGCTCGACGAGCCACGTGTCGTCACCATCGTGATCGAAGGCTTCGTTGATCCCGGTCGCGACCGCCCCGGGGGAGATCTGGAACCCCCCGTACAGCTCGGGAGAGACCATCGAGCCGTGATCCGACGTCACGAGCAGCACGTATTCGCCCGCCCCAACCTTCTCGTCCAAGAACTCGATCAGTTCCTTCAGGGACCGGTCCTGCCACACGACCGCGTCGCGCATCTCGAGCGAGTTGGCGCTCCAGATGTGGCTGACGTGGTCGATCTCCTTGTAGTTCACGAACAGAAGGTCGGGGACCTCGTCCTCGCCGAAGCCCTCCCGTTCGATCATCGCCTCGAGGACCCTGGTTTGGTAGGGAATGCGGGCCGGCGTCTCGAACCCCTGGAGCAGCTCGGCGATCGAGTGCGTCCTCCACTTGCCATCCACCTTCCCGTCGGCAGCGTCGAGCTCCTGGGCGTCCTGCTCCAACCCCGTAACCGAGTTCAGGTATGCGGGGAATCGGAAGTACTGCCGCAGCAGCGGGCTGAGGTTCCACCGGAAGGTCTCCTCGCCGAGAGTCGCCGCGTCGAAGACCTCTCTGGTGGTGGCGATGTCCTTGTCGCCGCCACCCCACATCGAGCCGTGACCGATGAACCCAAGGTGGATCGAGACGGTGGTCATACCCGCTACGATCGGGCGGTTGCCCATCGCGCGGTCGTAGACATCGGCCAGAGCAGGCACGATCAGCAGCTGCGGGCCCTGCCCCCAGGGAGTCACGACCCGGCCGCCGATGCGCAGCCGGTGGCCGACGATGCCGTGGTGGTTTGGAAAGGCTCCAGTGCCGATGATCGCGTGGTCCTGCGCCGAGCTCGAAGGTGATGAACCTACCGTGGCATGCGTGTACCACGTTCCCTCGGGTATCAGGGACTTCAGATACGGCCACGCGTCGTCCCAGGGGTTCAGGACATCCATCCCGGCCGCATCCCAGATCACGGTGATGATTAGCTTCGGCGGCTTCTGACCCGAGACGATGGCCTCCTTCATCGGAACACCGTCGGGAGCCTGGAATCGGTCGAACTGCAGGAGCTTGGCCTGAGTCGCCACGATGTCGGCGAGCGTGACCGGACGATCCACAGCGCCGCGGGCCTGGATGTGGCCCGGTCCATACCAGAAGACGGGAACGTCTTGCACGTACGGCCACGGACCGACGTGAGGTAGCCCCGATCCGACAACGCTGTACTCCTTCGGCAGGATCTGGATCTCGCCGCTCCGATCGGAGCGGTATCCCCGCCAGGTCCGAAGCAGCCATTCGTGCGGGATCGAGCACGCGACCTCCTCGGGGCTACCGGGCTGAACCGACGATAGGGTGGAGCCTCCGTCCGAGGTCGGCGACGCGGAGAGCACCCCCGGCGTGGCCGATACTTCGGTCGGAGTGGCGGCGGTCTGGCTGGCACCGGACCCCGAGCACGCGAGGCCCACGAGCGAAAGAGCGACAGAGACGGCGATCAGGCGTCGGGGGATCACAGACGGCATACCAAACAGCAGAATCGGCCCAGCGACAACCCGGGCGGGGCTCCGCCTACGCAATGACGACCGCTTTGCCTTCCGATCACCATCAGACCCCGACGCGGCCCCTGGCGGCGCACTTCCCGCACAGTCCGAAGATGTCCGCTTGGTGCGACGAGACGGTGAAGCCTCGTCTCGGCGCCGCCCGCGTGGCCCACTGTTCGATCTCGCAGGATGGAATCTCCACCACGAGTCCACAGCGCTCGCAGATCAAGTGGTGGTGATGTCCCGGGTCACACAGCCGGTAAGAGAGCCCGCCTTCGCCCACCGGGAAGGTCCGTGCATAACCGGCCCTCTCGAGCGCCTGGAGCGTCCGGTAGATCGTCGCGAGACCCGGCCCTCTTCCGGATCGAAGGAGACGGGCATGCAATGCCTGCGCCGTAACGGGACGGCCGAGCTGTTCCATCGCCTGGACGATGGCCGCCCGCCGGTGAGTGGTCCGGAGCCCCGCCTCTCCGAGCACCGCACTGGGGTCCCTCATGCGCCGGCTCCTCTCGGGTGGCGCCGCGCGGCACTGCGTCCGGCGACAGCCGCCACTCCAAAGACCACCGCGGCCGCCAGCACGATCGTGCCACCCGGTGCGATCGTGCCTTGAGCGAGAGACACGACCAGGCCGACGAGAGTCGACACGAGGCCGGCCGCCACGGTCCACAGCATGGCCCCACGGAAGGAGTGCGCCAGGCGGGACCCTGCCGCCACGGGGATGACGAGCAGCGCCGCAACGAGGAGCAGGCCCACGACGCGCATCCCGGCCGCAACGAGGAGCGCCGTCAGGACTACTAGGAGCACGTTCAGGCCGTCGACCGGCAGCCCGGACGCTCGGGCGGTCTCTTCGTCTAGGGCGACCGCCACGAGCTCCTTGTAGAAGAGGGCGACGGCCGCAAGCACGAGCAGGCAAAGGAGCGCGATCACTCCGACGTCGAGCCAGGTGATCGTGAAGATCGACCCAAACAGGACACCGGTGGCCGACGCGGTCAGACCGCCGCGCGCCGAGAGGATCACCAGGCCGAGCGCGAGGCCCAGATAGAGGACGAGCGCGAGCGACAGATCTCCGGCAAGGCGCCCCCTGGTCCGGAGCCACTCCAGTGCGACCGCCCCGACGACCGCCGTCGCCAGCGCTCCCCAGAGCGGAGCGATCCCGAGGGCGACGCCGATCGCCACGCCCGCGAACGCCAGGTGCCCGGTCGCGTCTCCGATCAATGAGAGCCGCCGCTGGACGAGGAAGCAGCCGATGACCGGAGCGGCGATCCCCACGGCCGCAGCTGCGAAGTAGGCGCGGATCGCGAAGTCGAGGAGGAGGCGGCTCACATTCTCGCCTCGGGATGGTGGAGCAGGTGGTGTGGGCCCTCGTGGCCGTGGAACCGGTGGTGGAACTCCTCGTGGGTGATCAGCTCGAGTCGCCCCTCGGCGAGCACGAGGATCCGCTCGCAGACTTCGTGGAACTCGTCCGGGTCGTGGGACACGGCAACGACCGTCACCCCCGCATCGGCGCGCCGGCGGAGCTCGCGAACGAGCGCGGGCCGCAATCGCTGATCGATCCCGGTGGTCGGCTCGTCGAGAAGTAGCAGCTTGGGCCGGGCGACCAGCGCCCGAGCGAGGATCGCCCGCTGTTGCTGCCCGCCGGACAGCTCGAACAGGCACTCGGCGGACAGGTCTCCGAGGCCGACCGCCTCGATCACCTCGGTCACCTGCGTCCAGTCCTTGCGGCCGAGGCGACGCATCAGCCCCTTCGACGGCGCCAACCCGGCAGCAACTACCTCGGTGACAGAGACCGGAAGCGACGTCACCATCCGAAGTCCTTGCGGCGCATATCCGACGTGGCGCCGGACGTCGGGGTCGGACGGGGATCCTCCAAGCACACGCACTGTTCCTTCGTCGGATCGAAGCAGCCCCACGAGGATCTTGAGGAGCGTGGACTTGCCCGTGCCGTTGGCACCGGCCAGCACGGAGAACTCGCCCTCCTTCATCGTCAGGTCCACGTCGTTCAGGACCGGCGCGGCGCCGTACCCGAACCGTACATCGACCATCTCCACCGTCACGCCTTGCACTGCAATCCCTTCCTGAGACTGGTCAGGGTGGCACGCATGACGGAGACGTAATCGCGGGGTGGCGAGCCGATCGCGAGCGTGTCGAGCGGCAGCGCCGGCACGCCGATGTCGGCAGCGATCGCCCCGCCGATCCTTCGGCCCTCATCGGTTGTCTCGTAGAAGACAACCGGGGCGGCAGTGCCGGAGCGTATTGCCTGGGTCGCGGCTTGGATGCTGGCTGCCGACGGCTCGCTCTCGGGCGTCAGGCCCTCGATCCCGATCTGCTCGAGCCCATATGCCTTCGCCAGGTATCCGAACGCCTCGTGGGTCACGACGAAG
>JBFMCN010000029.1:0-15258 GCA_040754475.1 Actinomycetota bacterium
GCCGCTCGAGGCGCTCCAGCAAGCCGGCTACGTCGATCAGGAGTTCTTCGTCTCTGGAACCGCGAACGTCTACGACTGGGACGCCGACAACAACCCCGTCGTGCGCACGCCGGACGCCCTCTACACCACGCGCATCATCGTCCGCCGCCCGGCCGACGTGCAGGAGTTCAACGGCACCGTCTGGGTCGAGCCGCTCAACCCAACGCTCCTGATCGACCTCGACCGGATGTGGCAGCTCCACTACGCGCAGATCCTCCGGGAGGGCGACGCCTACGTCGGCATCACCAGCAAGCCGGTCACGATCGCTTCCCTCAAGAAGTTCGATCCCGTCCGGTACGCACCGCTGTCCATGGCGAACCCGCTGCCGCTGGACGACCCGCTCAGCTGCGAGAGCCCGGGAAGCGGCGCCCTCAACACAGCCACGCGGGAGACCGAGGACGGCCTGATCTGGGACATCATGAGCCAGGTCGGTGCGGTCCTGAAGAGCGCCGGCTCGCAGAACCCGCTCGGTGCGCCGGCGCGGTTCGTCTACGGAGAGGGCTGGTCTCAGACCGGCGGGTACGCGCTCAGGTACTTCAGCACGATCGGTCCGCTCGCCAAGCTCGCCGACGGTTCACCCGTCTACGACGGATGGCTGACCGGGGGCGCCACAGCCCCGGCCGACATCAACCAGTGCAGCTTCGTGGAATCCGCGGCGGACCCGCGCAACCAGATCCGCCCGAACGGCGTGCCTGTCATCAGTATCCGGACCCAGGGCGACTTCTTCAGCCTCGAGTACCGGCCCGATGACAGCGATCCGCCCGGCGAGCGGTACCGGTTGTACGAGTTGGCCGGACCAACACACGACACGGCCAGCATCTTCCAGAACTTCCCGCCCGACGCCGACATCATCGCGTCCGGAGTCACACCGCCCAATCCCTCGGTGTGTGGCTACAAGCAGGTCACCGACTTCCCCTACGAGTACTACTTCAACGCCGCGGCCGAGAACCTCAAGCTCTGGAGTGACGGCTTCGCACCACCGCACGGGGACCGCTTCCAGTACGACTTCGCCAACCCCAACCACCTCGACAACAATGTGAAGGATCAGTACGGCAATGCCGTCGGCGGCGTCCGGAGCCCCTACCTGGATGTCCCCATCGCGACCTACACGATGGGCACGCCGGGCGAGATGCTCACCTGCATGTTGCTGGGACAGAAGGTCCCGTTCGACAAGGACGTGCTGCGCCAGCTCTACCCGAGCCACGACGACTACGTGGCCAGAGTCACCGAGAGCACCATGGCGCTCGTCAAGGACCGGTTCCTGCTTCAGGTGGACGCCGAGAAGATCATCGCTGAGGCCAGCCACCGCGGACATGCCCTAGCCGCCGATCTCGAATAGAAGACCGCCGATCTGAGAGCATGAGCCGGGCATCCGGTTAGGGGGATCTCATGAAGGCGCTGGTTGTATACGAGTCGATGTACGGGAACACCGCCGCGATCGGCGAGGCGATCGCAGCGTCGCTTCGCTCGCACGGGGTGGAGACCGAGGCGGGTTCGATCTCGAAGACCTCGCCCGCCGAGACGGCCGGATTCGACCTCATCGTCGTGGGCGGCCCAACCCACGCTCACGGGATGAGCAAGAAGCAGACCCGCAGGGCCGCGATGGAGGACAAGAAGAACACCTACGCCGAAGCCACAGCCGAACCCGGGCTCCGGGAGTGGCTGACCGACCTCCCCGCCGGCGAGGGGCGCCTGGCGGCGGCCTTCGACACCAGGATCGACAAGGCCATGTTCCTCACAGGGTCGGCGGCCAAGGGGATCGCCCGCCTGCTTGAAGGGAACGGCTGCGCGCTCGTCGTTCCGCCCGAGTGCTTCCTCGTGACGACGCAGAACCAGCTCCGGGACGGAGAGCTCCAGCACGCCGGTGAGTGGGGCGCTGCGCTCGCCACCGCAATTTCGGCTCCCGGAGCCGGAGGGGCCACCTGACCGAGACCGTCCGACCCCATCCGGCTCACGTCTTGGCGGCGCGCCTCCGGCGTTCCAGCAGCTCGCGCAGAACCGGGAGGGAGGCTCGATCTCGCTCGCGGGCGGCGGCCTCCTTCGATCTGATCACGTCGGCCAGGGAGGCTACGGGCACCTCGATGCCGCGAACCGTCATGGCCTCGGCATCGCGGACGAGATCGTCGTATCCGCGCGTTCCGCTTGGAACGAACGTCACGTCGAGGTTCCCCCGATCCGTGACGAGATTCCAGATCCGCACGCGGGCGAGCGACGCCGGATCGTGGTTGAACGGAACCCCTTCGCCTTCCCCCACGACACGGATTCGCGCGTTCAGCTCCTTCATCGCCTGGGAGAGCCGAGCGAGGTTGTCCCGGCTCTCCTCCGGCACAACGTCGACGTCGGTCGTCATGTGGGGCGCTCCGTGCAGGATCGCGGCAAGGCCCCCGATCAGGACGTACCGAACCCCGTGGCGGTCGAGCGCGGCCAGGATCTCCTGTGGTTCGAACTCAGCCATCGCTGTCCCGTCGCTCGTCTTCACTCTCCCCTCGGGCGCGGTGGCCGGCCTCGTACAGTTCGAGCCCCGACATCAGCGCATCAAGGCGCTGATCCGGCGAAAGCCGCTCGTTCTGCTCGGCGAGTGTGAAGACATCCTCGTCGAGGGGAACGACGTGAACGTCGAGGTCGAATCCGCACGCCCGAACCAACTCGACGATCCGCACGAACGAGGTGCTCGTCTCGCCGGACTCGATGCGGGCCACGGCAGCCTGGCTCAGACCACTCCGGCCCGCGAGCTGGCGCTGAGTGAGCCCTGCTCGTCGGCGCGCTTCCAACACGAGTTGCCCACCATTCACGGATCCATGATACACATGTCGCATCGCACTGATGCATCATGCACATCGCCGTGATAGTTGGGGCACATCGCCAGGCCGGGCGCCTGGACTGCTCAGACCAGTGAGACGATCGTGCCGACCCCGGCCTCTCTGGCCCGGTCGTAGACGAGGCGGGCCGCCGCAGCATCCTCGACGGCGTGGCCGGTTGACTTGTAGACCGTGACCTCCTCCGCCGATCGCCGGCCCGGATGAGCTCCGGCGAGCACCTCGCCGACCTCGGTCACCGAGGCCGGATCGAGCCCTTGGAGCTCGTGGGCGCCAGCGGGAGGCAGGTTCTCGACTGCGCCTCTCCACTCCACGAATACCGAGCCCTGCGCCACCGTTCGCTCATCCAGCTCCCGCCCCGAGCCCACCGAGCTGACGTGCGCACCTTCAGCTACCCACTCCGCGGCAATCACAGGCTCGGGGGCATCCGTGCAGCAGCAGATGACGTCCGCTCCGCGGACCGCCTCCTCGAACGAGTCCACCGCCCTGCCCCCCGGTGCGCGGGCGGCGAGCGCCTCCGCCTGCGCGGGGTTCCTGGACGCGACCCGGATCTCCTCGAAGGAGAGCGCGCGCGTGAACGCATCGAGGTGCGAGCGACCCTGGACTCCGGCGCCGAGGATGGCGAGCACGCGCGCGCCCGGCCGGGCGAGCGCCCGGGCCGCCACGGCCGCAGCCGCTCCGGTACGCACACCCGTGATGTGCTCTGCGTCCATGACGGCCAGAGGTTCGCCGGATCCCTCGTCGAACATCGCGATCAGGCCCTGGTGAGAGGGGAGGCCACGATCGTGGTTGCCCGGGTAGACCGTGACCAGCTTGGCTTCGAGAGCGGTTCCCGGTAGGTATCCGGGCATCGCGCCGAGCAACCCCGTCGGCGCGAGAGCCGCCACGCGCGGCGGGACGACCGCACGCCCGCCCGAAAGGTCGATCAGCGCGCGCTCCAGCGCCCGGAACAGCGCGTCCATCTCGAGCAACTCGACGACGTCGGCTCGGGAGAGGAACAGCACCCCGCCCATGGACCGGGACGCTATCACGGCTTCTACACGCGGCCAGATCTCAACTTCATCACTTCCTTACGCTCTCCCGGGTGGAGAAGCTGGCATGAGCGATAGCCTGGATGCGCCTATGGACGCGCGCGATAGCCTTGGAGGGATGGTGGAATCGATCGGGATCCCGGGGGAGTCACGTCAGAGGGCCGTTCTTGCCCTCGTCGCCCACGACGGGAAGAAGGACGACCTCCTGCGGCTGGCCCGTCAGTATCGGACGACCCTCGCGCGCCTCCACCTGATCGCCACGGCGCACACCGGGAGCATGCTGTCGGAGGCTCTCGAGCTTCCAGTCGAGTGCATGAGCTCGGGACCGGAGGGCGGCGACATCCAGATCGGCGCCCGGATCGTCGAGGGTGACGTCGACGCCGTCGTGTTCCTGCGGGACCCTCTCACCGCCCACCCGCACGAGCCCGACATCCAGGCTCTGATGAAGGTTTGCGATGTCCACGGCGTGCCCGTCGCGACGAACGTCGCCTCCGCCGAGATCCTGCTGCGCTCGCTCTCGCAGGCGATCTACTGGGGCCGCAACGCGGCCGGAATCCACGCCTAGGACGGCGGCGCCGCGATCACGGCCCCGTCAGCGGCTTCATGAACCCGCTCGTCCCACGCTCCCGGAGGGGCACCATGCCCCGCATCCACAGGACGTCCGGATCGCGCTCGAAGACGAACCGGCCCACCCTGCCGGCCTCGGCCTCGATCGCCGCCCTGACGTCGTCAGCCAGATGCCGGAATGAGAACAGGCGGACCTCGGGCGTCTTGCCTCTCGGCGCGTCCCACACGCCTGCGATATGACCGTCGACCAGGATCGTCGAGGACGCGTTCCCCGAACGATCGAACACGAATGGCTCGTCGCTTGCCGCCAGGAAGCGCGACCTGTCCTTGTAGCCCATCAGGAACGGATCGAGCAGGGGGAGCAAGGCCACCGCCGGCCGAGCAGCCTCGCCGTCCGGCTCGCGTCCTTCCACACACGCTGCGGCATCCTCGGCGAGCATGAGGCCAACGTCGAGGGAGACTACCGCAGCTCCGAGGTGGGCCAGCGCCGCACGGACCCTCTTCTTCGACAGCCCGGCCCACCACGCTGCGTCGGTCTCGGTCACGGGCCCGAACGCGTGCAGGTACCGGCGGATGATCTCCGCCGTCGCCTCGGCCTCGTCCATACGGAGATCGATATCCGGGTAGGCGCGATCCAGCCTGGCGTACCGGTGCGCGGCGTCTCTCCACCCGCGGGCCGGCCGATCACGAACCAGCAGCCCCCGATCGCACATCATGTTGACGACCGGGGATATGTGGCCCTCCACTCCCAGGATCCCCCGAATCTCGGCCACCGTCATGGAGCCGTCGCCGACGAGCTGCAGGATCTCCTCCGAAAGCCGCTCGTACTCACCTGCAAGCTCGCTCTGCGCCTGCAGGTAGCGCAGCGACATGGACTCGAAGGTCCTGCTGGTTGCCGCGAATGACGGAGCCAGCAGCTCTCTGGGCAGGACGAACACCGTCGTGCGCATACAGCGGGTTCGGACGAGGGTTCGCTTCTCGTACAGCTCGCGTTCGAGATCCTCCTTCGCGAAGCCGTCCATCCGGGCAAGAAGCGACAGATACGGAGTGGTGGCGCTCGTCGCGTGGAGCCCCACCAGGTCTCGGACGACCGAAACCACGCCCCCCCGTGCTCGCTCCGCAAGATGCTGACGCGCGAGCACTCGAGCCGCGAAAGCGTCTCGTCGCTTCCTGCGGCGATCTGCGGGGGGTGTCACGGCATTCGAGGTCAGTCTTCGGACCCGACGTCCACCGAGATCTGGAAAGGCTCGCCCGCAGTCTCCCCGGATGCCCGCTCGTAGCGGAGCTTGAGCGTGGTCTGTCCCGCGCCCGTCGCTCGGAACCGCCATACCTCCACGCCGGGGGCGCCGACCAGGTCCGTCGTGGCTGCGATGTACTCGGAGCCAAGGAGCTCCAGGACACCGGAATCCGGTTCCGTGACGAGCACCCACCGGAAGCCTGTCGAGGCGTTCGACTCCAGCGTCACCGTCAGCTCGTCGCCCGGGTTGAGCGCGAAGTCTCGCCCGTCGTCCTCAACCGAGAGCTCCACCGACTTCGGTGAATTGCTCTCATCGCCACAGGCAACGATCGCGAGCGCGGCGACTGCGGCGAGTCCCGCGGCCGTCCACTTCATCCAGGTCCTCATCTGCAGGCTCCTTTCGCCGGACGCGCCTTGGACGGCCCGACGCGGGCGGACGTTCCGTCTCCGATCCCCGCACGACGCTCGTCCGCTCGGGCGGTCGGCGATCCTCCAGATTGACGGCTCGCTGACATAGTGGTTCGATATATCGGTCCGATATACTCAGCCGATATATCGAGAGGTACGGCCGGATCAGGGAAGGAAGCTACCAGGAAGATGCTAGAACTTGCGATCCTCGGCCTGCTGAAGGAGCGGTCCATGCACGGATACCAGCTCTCGAAGCGGCTCACCGACACGCTGGGCGGGTTCTGGCGGGTCTCGTACGGCTCGCTCTACCCGACCATCCGTCGCCTGGAGGGTGCGGGCGCGGTCGAGCGGGTGTTCGACGAGATGGAGGTCGGTCGTCGCAAGAACGTCTACCGGATCACGCCGAGGGGCGAGGAGCTCTTCCGCCAGCTGCTGGAAGAGGCTGGGGCCGAGTCCTCCTCGGAGGACAACCGCTTCCGCGTCCGGCTCGCGTTCTTCAAGTACCTGGCTCCCGACACACGCATCCGCCTCCTCGAGAAGCGCCGAGCGTATCTCGAGGAACGTCTATCGACGATCACGACGTCGCTCGCAGCTACCCGAGAGGGCTTCGACACATACACGCTCTCGCTCATGCAGCACGGCCGTGACTCCACCGAACAGGACATCGAGTGGCTGAGCGGTCTCATCGCCGCCGAGCGACGCCAGTTCGATTCTTTGACGAGGGGAACGAAGCGCCATGAGGCGCGGGCGCTTCGCAGAAAGGAGCGCACCTCATGAGCAAGGTCCGTCTCGCGATCGTCGGCGTGGGCAACTGCGCGTCGTCGCTCGTTCAGGGACTGGAGTACTACAAGGACGCTTCGCCTGAGGACCGCGTGCCCGGCCTCATGCATGTGCAGCTCGGCCCCTACCACGTCTCCGACGTCGAGGTCGTGGCGGCGTTCGACGTCGACGCGAAGAAGGTCAGCAGAGATGTCGCTGAGGCCATCTACTCCGAGCCGAACAACACCATCCGCTTCGCCGACGTGCCTCCCACGGGCGTTACCGTCCAGCGAGGGCCGACCTTCGACGGCCTGGGCAAGTACTACCGGGAGACAATCGAGGAATCCGACCTGCCGCCGGTCGATGTCGCCCGGGTGCTCCGCGAGGCCGAGGCCAACGTCGTCGCCTGCTACCTGCCGGTCGGCAGCGAGGGGGCGGCCCAGCACTACGCCCAGGCCGCCATCGACGCGAAGGTCGCGTTCGTGAACTGCCTGCCGGTGTTCATCGCCTCCAACCAGCAGTGGGCGCGCAAGTTCGTCCAGGCTCGCCTCCCGATCATCGGCGACGACATCAAGAGCCAGGTCGGGTCGACGATCATCCACCGCGTCCTGACGAAGCTCTTCGAGGATCGTGGTGTGAAGCTCAACCGCACCTACCAGCTGAACTACGGCGGCAACATGGACTTCATGAACATGCTCGAGCGCGAACGCCTGGCGTCCAAGAAGCAATCGAAGACCCAGTCGGTTCAGAGCCAGATGGAGAGGCCGCTCGACCGCAAGGACATCCACATCGGGCCCTCCGACTACGTCCCCTGGCTCGAAGACCGCAAGTGGGCGCAGATCCGTCTGGAGGGGCAGAACTTCGGCGACGTGCCGCTCAACATCGAGATGAAGCTGGAGGTCTGGGACAGCCCGAACTCAGCGGGGATCGTCATCGACGCCGTGCGGTGCGCCAAGCTCGCGATGGATCGCGGGGTCGCCGGCCCGCTCATCGGACCAAGCGCCTACTTCATGAAGTCGCCACCGGTCCAGTTCACGGACGAGATGGCACGCGAGATGGTCGAGGAGTTCATCTTGGGCAACGGCACGGCCGAGACCACCGACTGGACCACGTTCTTCGACGTCCAGCCCGCGTATGAGGAGTCCTAGGCCCGACCCCGCCCGGACCTCTCTCAGCGCCGCCCGGCCTCAGCGCCGCCCCATAGACTCCGTCTGGTGAAAGGCACGGTCGATCGCGCGCGCGACGCCCTGCGGAGTCACGACTTCCGGAGGCTGTTTGCGATCCGGCTGGTGAGCCAGTCGGCCGACGGACTCTTCCAGGCCGCGCTCGTCGCGTCCATAGTCTTCTCTCCCGAGGAGCAGAGCACGACGGCGGGGTTCGCGGTCGCGACGCTCGTGGTCTCGGCGCCGTTCTCGCTCATCGGCCCCTTCACCGGCGTCTTCATCGACCGCTGGTCCAGGCGGCGGATCCTGACCGTCGCGCCGTGGCTCCGCACGGCCCTCGTCTGGCTGGCGCTCTTCGAACCTCACACGGCCCCGGTCGCCTACTACGGGGGCGTTCTGTGGGTCCTTTCGGTGAACCGCTTCTACCTCGCGACGGCAATGGCGGTCGTTCCACGCCTCGTCCCGACCGAGGACCTGCTGATGGCGAACTCGATGGCCACGGTGGGTGGCACGGTCGCGCTGTTGGCCGGCGTATTCGTCGGAGGCTGGATCTCCGATGCGTTCGGCAACGCGCCTGTGATCGCGGCCGCCGGACTGATGTGGGTCGTCGCATCGCTCGTCGCATCGCGGATCACGAGCAGCCTCGTCCCGCACCATCTCCCTGAAGCGCCCATGAGAGACGAGCTTCAGCGCGTGGCGCGTGAGTTCGGCGACGGCATCAAGCGCCTCGCCGGTACGCCACGGGCTGTCGGCCCGATCACGTCGATCACGCTCGACCAGATGGGGCAGGGCATCGTTCTCGTGCTTTCGCTGATCGTCTTCCGGGATCGGTTCAAGGAAGGGGTGGCTTCGTTCTCGAACCTGATCGGGGCGGGAGGCGTCGGCGTGTTCCTGGGAATCCTCACAGTGGGCAAGCTGGAGGAGCGCTTCGCGAAGGAGCGGATCGTCTCCGGCGCGTTCTTCATCGGCAGTCTGGTTCTCATCGCCGTCTCCACCTACATCACCGGCTGGACGGTGCTGATCGCGAGCTTCGTCGTAGGGCTCACCTTCGCGTGGAAGAAGATCCCGATCGACACGATGGTCCAGGAGGCCATTCCAGACGGCTACCGGGGCCGGGTATTCGCGGTGTACGACGTCGCGTACAACGTGTCTCGGATCGTCGCGGCGTTCTTCGCGATCCCCATGCTGCCCCGCCTCGGCCCGGCCTGGTCGGTGGGACTGATCGGCGTCGTGTTCCTCCTCTGGGCACCCGTCCTGCCCATTTGGATCGCACGCACCCCGGAGCTCTCGATCCGGTTCTACGAGGGGGCAAAGGCCGAGGAATGGCCCCGCGCGCTGCTCTGGGGGGGCGTGGAGGAGACGGTCGAGGTCAAGCGGAGCTGGCTGGAGGAACGGAACGGCAAGCGGCTGGTCTGTTTCAGGCTCGCCATGGAGGACGGCACGGTCATCGAGGTCTCCAAGCCCGAGGGCGCCACCTCCTGGCACCTGGACCGCGAGCTGAGCTAGGCGCGGAGCTGATCGGTCCCGTTCGAGGCGGACGCGCCTACGGGCACCCCAACCGCGGTATCGCTCGGCCCGGGAAGCGGCTCCCTCGCCACCTCCCGGCGACGCCGAGCGAGCGTCCACAGCCCGACGAGGCCCGTCAGGGCGGCGACGAAACCGCCGAACCCGATGCTCAACCGCGTCCCGAATCGGTCCGCAAGCCAGCCGGCGAGGGGGCCGCCCACGGGGGCCACGCCCAGGAACGCGATCCCGTACAGCGCCATCACTCGCCCGCGCATCTCTGGACGTGAGGTGAGCTGGAGCGTCGAGTTCCCGGTGATCATGAACACCATGCTGATCGCTCCGACCGGAACCAGCGCCGCAACCACCCAACCGAGCGTGGGCGCGGCGGCGGCCCCCACCGAGATCAGCCCGAACCCGGTTGCCGCGGCCGCCACACGTCGGGGGTTCGGGCATTGCTGCCGGGCCACCGCGAGGGCGCCGAGCATCGACCCCAGCCCCATGACGGCCAGCATCATCCCGTACGTACCGGCGTCACCGTGGAAGGTTCGCTCGGCCAGCAGCAAGAGCAGTATCGAGAAGTTGAACGAGAACGTGAAGATGATCGCCATCCACACGAGCGGCAGCCGAAGCCCCGGGGTCCGCCACACGTACCTGAGCCCCTCGCGCACCTGACCCTTTCCGAGATCCACCTGGCCTGTGCCGTGGAACTCCTCCGGGCGCATGGCCATCAGTCCACCGATCAGCGCCAGGTACGAGACGGCGTTCAGCAAGAAGCACGAGGCAACACCGATGGTTGCGATCAGAGCAGCCGCCAACGCAGGACCGACGATACGTGTGCCCGTGATGATCGCGCTGTTCAGGCTGACGGCGTTCGTCAGATCGTCCTCGCCCACCATCTCGGCGTAGAAGCTCTGCCGTGCCGGCATGTCGGCGGCGGTCACGATGCCCTGCAACAAGGACAGCCCGTAGACATGCCACACGTTCACAACGTCGAACGCGACAAGGGCCCACAACGCAAGTGCGAGGACCGCAAAGGCGGCCTGGGTCGAGATGAGGATCTTCCGCTTGTCGTGCCGATCGGCAAGGAGACCGCCGTGGGCTCCAAGGAACAGAACCGGCCCGAAGTTCAAGGCCATCTGGACTCCCAGGGCGACCCCGCTGTCGGTCAGCCTCAGCACGAGCCAAGCGAGCGCCATCGACTGCATCCAGGTTCCGGTGACCGAGACGGCCTGGCCGACGAAGAACAGCCTGAAGTTCCGAGAGTGGGACACGGAGTGGAAGGTCCGATGGAACGCGAGGCCGACCTTCGTCACTGCGGGCTCTCCACGAACTGTTCGAGGATCCCGACTGCCTCTTCGAGCGTCTCGAGCTGCCTGGGCTCGAGCGCTCGCAGACGCTTCGCAAGGAACGCCTCCTTGCGCTTGCGGCTGCGTTGAAGGACCTTCCTCCCATCGGCGGTCGTCCGGACCCAGGCCACGCGTCGGTCGCCGGCATCGGTCTCACGCTCGACGAACCCGGACGTCACCAGGCTCGCGACCACCCTGGTCATCGTCGGCGGTTGGACCTGCTCGTGTGCGCAGAGATCCCCGATCGTCATTGGACCGTGCACGTCGATAGTCGCGAGCGCCGCCAGGCAGGACTGCGTGATCCCCGGCTCCGCCTGCTGCCGGAGCCGGCGAGCAAGACGCGTCACCCCAAGCCTAAGCCGGGAGGCGAGCTCGCCGGTGTCCGGGGAGTCCGTGTCCTGCATGGAGCTATTGTAGTTTGTATAGCTAATTAGCACCATGAACTATCTCTCCACGACCCACGGACTCGGACACCCGAACGCTCACCGATCTCCTCTACCCTCGGCGGGCGTCATGTGCCAGACTCGCAGTTGGCTCGATGAGGAACAGACTGCCGATCGTGCTCGTCCTGGCCGGGTCCCTGATCGTGGGGGCCTGCACCGAGGAGGGCGGGGGAGAGACAGCATCGGGCTCGCCGACGATCTCGTCGCCGCCTTCGACATCGGTCTCCTCGAGCCCAACGCCCTCGCCCGAGCCGACTGGGTCGCCGTCGCCGAGCGAGGCCGCCAGCCCCGTCCTCGAGGACGGCCGCCACTTCGGCTTCATTCAATCCGTTGACCTCTCCACCCAGGTCCCGACGTTGGTGTTCGACCTCGCCTACTTCCTGACCGGGGACGAGGCCAACGAGGCCGCCGCCGAGCACGGCGACGAGGTGCCGGTCCCGAACGACTACTACATCGTGAACGACAACCCGCGCCTGCGGACGCTCACGCTCGACCCAGACGTGCGGCTCGAGCTCGTCGACTGGGCGAACTGCTGCGATGCGGTGTTCCTCGGCGACCTGGTGCCCTTCGCAGAATCGTTCGAGGAGACGACGTACCCGTCGGGCCCGTACAAGGGCGGATTCTCGCCGTACTGGCTCATCGTCGAGCACGGCGTCGTCGTGGAGATCGAAGAACAGTTCCTGCCGTGACCGGCGCTGTCGCGACGCGACCTCTGCCGCGACCTCAGAGGAGACGCCGCCTCGAAGGCGGCCAGTAGACGAGCCGTACTTTGGCCTTGATCAGATCCCGTCGGACCGGGCCGAAGTGCCGACTGTCCGTCGATCCGTCGGGGTTGTCGCCCTCGACCCACCATTCGTCCAGCTCGAGGATCCGGCCGTCGGGCGCCAGCTCGTCGGGGAGCCCAGTGATCCGCTTGACCATCTCGAGACCCGACCTCTTCGGATGCTCGAGCACGACGACGTCACCCCTTCGCAGACGACCCGGCTTCACCGCGAGCGCGAAGTCCCCGGGCAGGAGCGTCGGCGCCATGCTCGGCCCACTGACCTCTACACGGAACGGACGCCAGCGGACGAAGCTGTACGCGACCCCGACGCCGACGGCCAGGGCGGCCACCGGCCGCCTCGTTTTCCGACCTCGGTGGTAGGTTTCTTGGTAGTCGTCTGACTCCCAAAAAGGAGGCGGGATGTCGTTCACGCTGGAAGCTTTGCTCAAACCCCCCCGTCTCGTCCACGCCCACTGCGACCTTCCGTGCGGCGTGTACGACCCGGCACAGGCCCGCATCGAGGCAGAGTCGGTCAAGGCGATCCAGGAGAAGTACCAAGGCAGCGATGATGCGGCCTTCCGAGCGCGCGCGATCGACATCAAGGAGCAGCGGGCCGAGCTCGTCAAGCACCACCTGTGGGTTCTGTGGACCGACTACTTCAAGCCCGAGCACCTCGAGAAGTACCCGCAGCTCCACGAGCTGTTCTGGAACGCCACGAAGGAAGCCGGCGCTGCCAAGAAGTCCCAAGACCCGGCCCAGGGGCAGAGGCTGCTCGAGACCATCGACGAGATAGCGAAGATCTTCTGGGAGACCAAGGCCGCATAGGCCATCACAACCCTCGACGAAAGGGCGGGGCCGCGGCCCCGCCCTTTCGCGTCGGGCGAACGTTCGACTAGGCTCACGACCGTGAAGGATGTCGGTCTGGTCGGCGTGCCGTTCTCCGGGAAGTCCACCCTCTTCACGGCGCTCACGCGGACCGGAGCCAAGGGCGGCCACGCCAACCAGGCGGTCGTCCCCGTCGCCGACCCACGCGTCGAGGGCCTGGCCCGGATCGAGGGTTCCAAGAAGGCCGCCCACGCTCAGGTTCGGTTCGTCGACGTTCCGGGAGGCACTTCCTCCGCTCAGGGAATCGCCCAACTGAGAGACGTCGATGCGCTCTGCGTCGTCGTCCGCTGCTTCGGCGCAGACGCCGAGCCCGCCGTAGAGCTTGCCGAGGTTACGGCCGACCTGATCCTCGCCGACACGGCCGTCGTCGAGTCGGCCCTCGGGAAGGCGGAGAAGCGCGCGCGGGGGAAACCGGCCAGGGACGTCGACACGCTCCGAACGGCCAACGACGCGCTGGCTGCAGAGACGCTGCTGCGAGACGCAGCGCTGACCGACGAGCAGCGCAAGGAGCTTCGCGCCATCGCTCCACTGACGCTCAAGCCATGGCTGATCGTTGCGAACCTCGAGGAGGGAACCTCCATCCCGCCAGAGCTTCCCGAGGCGACAGTGGGGGTGTGGGCCGCCATCGAGGCCGAGACCGCCGATATGGACCCGGAGGAGGCACGAGCGCTCCTCGACGAGTTCGGTGTTCACGAACCGGGGCTCGATGGCGTCGTGCGGGCTGCGTACCGTGCGCTCGATCTAATCACGTTCCTGACGGCCAACCTGGATGAGGCGCGGGCATGGGAGATCCGCCGAGGAGCCCACGCCCCGGAGGCCGCCGGCCTCATCCACACCGACCTCGAGCGCGGGTTCATCCGGGCCGAGGTGATCTCTTACGACGACCTCGCGGCCGTCGGCTCGATGGAGGCCGCCAAGCACAAGGGCCTCGTCCGGGTCGAGGGCAAGGACTACGTCGTCCGAGAGGGCGACGTCATGTACGTTCGCTTCGCGGTCTAGGCCCGCTCGATCGCGCCTCGATTGTTCCTGGCATAACAAGCTTTTCAGGGGATTATCTACTTGACGCACGGAAGGGACAATGCTAGGCTAGTCCTTGATGGAACGCTTGACCCGCTTGACCAGGGATTTCACCGCCGAATCGGCCTCCTTCTTGACGCGTTCGCGGACCTTCTTTGGGAACAATCGTTCCATGGCTTCCTCGGTGGTCCACTCTCTCGGGTCCTTCTTCTTGGGCCTAGGCACAAGGGTCTCCTAGATGGCTACTGCGGCTCACAACGCGAAGGTCAACGGGGACCGGCAGACCATGAACCTCGTCAAGCTCGTGGAGCGGTTCGGCTCCGAGGACCGGTGCCGGGCCTACCTCGAAGTGCTCCGCTGGCCCGAAGGCATCCGGTGCCCGAACTGCGGCGGGCAGTCGGTCTCCCGGATCTCGACCCGGAAGCAACTCGACTGCAACAACTGCCGGACCCGGTTCTCGGTCACTTCGGGGACCGTCTTTCACGATTCCCACTTGCCACTTTGGAAGTGGTTCCTTGCCACCTACCTCATGACCGAATCCAAGAAGGGTATGAGCGCGAACCAGCTCAAGCGGACGCTCGGCGTTTCTTACAAGACGGCTTGGTATCTCTGCCACCGCATCCGCTGGGCTATGGGGGAGGGTCCCGAGCCCAGACTCTCCGGGACCGTCGAGGTCGATGAGACCTACGTAGGTGGGAAGGGCCGAGGACCCAACGCCTGGCGGGACAAGACGATGGTTCTCGGGGCCATCGAGCGCGAGGGCCGGGTCGTGTTCCGCGTCGAGGGCAAGGTCCCTGCCAACCGCAAGCGGCTTCACCGGTTCGTCAAGGATGTCGTGGCCGCCGATGCCGAGGCGATCTACACCGACCAGCACTGGGGCTACCAGGGGATCGGGGACGAGAATACGCGGCACGAGACCGTCAGCCACCGTCAAGAGGAATGGGTCCGTGGCGAGGTCTCCACGCAGAACATCGAGAGCGTATGGAGCCTGCTCGACCGCTCCATCATCGGCTCGTTCCACCAACTCTCTACCAAGCACCTTCCTGCCTACCTCGACGAGATCAGCTTCCGGTTCAACAACCGGAAGAACCCCTATCTGTTTCGGGACACGCTGGTCGCACTGCTGCGCGGGACGACCCTGCCATACTCCGAACTGATAGCCGACTAGGGTCGCGGTCATGAGCGGTCCTTCGGGAACCGACCCGGTGCCTTCATCCAGACACGTTGCCTGGAAACCAGGTCCGTAATCTCCACCTCCGGCAGCGGGGGTCCCCACCT
>JBFMCN010000030.1:0-27391 GCA_040754475.1 Actinomycetota bacterium
CCTAGTCTGGTGTTTACACGCGGGTCAATCGTCTGCGGCGGCGCGAGTGGTCCGAGTGGATCGGGCTACGAGGAGAGCTCTGACTCCCGATGCTCCAGCGTCGCGCGGGTCACGAGCAGCTCGTCGATACCGTCCATTGGCAGCGGCCTGGCGAAGTAGTACCCCTGGCCCAGATCGCAGTGGAGGTCGAGGAGCATCTCGAGCTGGTCGGCGCGCTCGATCCCCTCGGCGACCGGTCGGAGCTTGAGGATCCCGGCGAGCTCGATGATGGCGGCCGTCAGTGCGGACTCCTCACCTCCCCTGTTGACGCCATCCACGAAGGACTTGTCCACCTTCAGGATGTCGACGGGGAACCGGCGGATGTAGTTCAGCGACGAGTACCCGGTACCGAAGTCGTCGACCGCGAGCTTCACGCCAAGCTCCTTCAGCTCGGTCAGCCGCTGGATCGACAGATCCACGTCCCGCATCATCACGCTCTCGGTGATCTCGAGTATCAAGGAGCAGGGATCGAGGCCGGTGTCCATCAGGACCTCGGCGATCTCCGCGACGATCTCCGGGCGTTGCAACTGGCGCGCAGAGAGGTTGACGGCCATGTACAGCGGCGGGTCGCTTCCGAAGCGCTCGTGGAGCAGGACCGCCTGCCGGCATGCTTCCCGCAGTACCCAGTTGCCGATGGGGTTGATGAGCCCCGTCTCCTCTGCGAGCGGGATGAACTCGAGCGGCGGGATCAGCCCGCGCTGCGGGTGATTCCAGCGCAGGAGCGCCTCCAGGCCGCAGATCCCGCCGGTCTCGAGCTCGATGACGGGCTGGTAGTGGAGGATGAACTCGTTGTGGTCCGTGGCACGCTGGAGGTCGGCCTTGAGCTCCAGGCGCCGCAGCGCGGTGTCGTGCATGGCTGGCTCGAAGGCCTGGTATCGACCCTTGCCGGCCTCCTTGGCCATGTACATGGCGACGTCGGCGTTTCGGAGCAGCTCCTCGGCGTCCTTGGGCCTGTTCTCGGCCCCGAAGGGCGCCGTCGCGATTCCGATGCTGGCGCGGATGAAGACCTCCTTGCCCTCCAGGTGGAAGGGCCCTTCGAGCGAGGCGAGGATCCTGGCCGCTACGTCGCCGGGCTCCACGCCCTGGCCTACGTTCTCGAGCAGGATCGCGAACTCGTCCCCACCGAGCCGTGCCGCAGTGTCGGCTGCTCGCAGGCAGTTCTTCAGTCGCTCGCCGACTTGGGCGAGCATGCGGTCGCCTGCCGCGTGGCCGAGCGAATCGTTGACGGTCTTGAAGTCGTCGAGGTCCATGAACAGGACTGTGACCGGCTTGTCGTCTCGCGCCTGTCGCTCGAGCGCGTGCTCGACGCGGTCCTTGAACAGGGCTCGGTTGGCGAGGTTCGTGATCGAATCATGGAGAGACTGGTGCTGCAGCTGCTCCTCGAACGCCTTCCGCTCGCCTATGTCGCGGGTGTTGAGCACGATCCCCTGGACGTTGGGGTCGTGCAAGAGGTTCGTGCAATGGGTCTCGACGTCCAACCAGAAGTCGTCTTGGTGGTGCAGTCGGAACTCGATCATCTCGGGGTGGCCCTCATCGCCGGCCCGGTCCGCGGTCATCAGGCACTGGAGAACCCGCGGTTTGTCCTCGGGGTGGATCAGGGCGGTCAGCTTCGTGCCTTCGAGCTCGTCCGAGTCGTAGCCGAGCATCCGCGCGACCGATGGGCTCACGTAGCGCACCGAGCTGTCCGCGTCGACGACGATCACCACGTCGGAAGAGTGCTGAACGAGGGACGAGAAGCGGTCTTCGCTCTGACGGCGGAGAAGGTCCTCGGTGAGAGCGGCGCTGTCCAGGGCTAGTGCTACCTGCAGTGAGAGCGCCTCGAGGCTGTCACGAACGGAGTCCGATACTGCTGCTGCGCTCGCAACGACCAGCAACGCGTTCAGCTCTTCCTTCATGAACAGCGGCACCGCGAGGAGGCTCTGCGCGTTCCCAGGTAGACCCAGCAGACGAGCGGCCTCACTCTCGCACGCCGGTGTGTCGAGCGTTCGCTGAGCCAGCAACTGCTCCTGCGCCTCGGCGGACAGGTCGTGAAGCTGGATCTTGGCGCCGATCGCCCCGGCGTCGCCCTCGGAAGCGGCGACGACGGTGAGCTCGCCCGGCTCGTTGGACTGCAGGCTCACCAAGAGGCGCACGACGGCGCTCTCACCCACGAGGGTCCGCGCCGCCTCGATCGTCGCGCCGTAGATGCCCTGCCGATTCGTAGCCGTGACCAGCGAGGCGCCGGCCGACCGGAGTGCCTTCTCCCTCAGATACGAGAGCTCGAGCTTGCGGACCAGCCCCGACATCCTGATCACGACCAGGGCAAACAGGGCCATCGCGGAGCCGGCCACAACGAGGTTCGAGACCGGCCCGAGCTTCAGCACACGAACGAGCTCCCACAGGGCCAGCAGCGCGCATCCGCCCAGGAGGTAGTAGAGCCACGCCCGGCGCATCATGGTCCTGGTATCGGCCGAGTGTGGGGTGAACTGTTGTCGATCGGCCTACCACGATCCAGGGATATTCACGCCCCCCTTTCTAGCCCCGTCTCAGACCCCCTCTCTGCCCTCTAGTAGGGTGGAAAGGCCTCGAGGCGAGGGGCGGAAGGCCGGGGGTTCTGGCGGTGGCGATCCTCGTTGGGACGAGCGGTTGGCAGTACGAGGACTGGCGGGGCCCCCTGTACCCGCCGGGACTGCCGAAGGCCGGATGGCTGGCGTATCTCGCCGAGCGTTTCCCGACCGTCGAGCTCAACGCGTCCTTCTATCGACTCCCTTCGGCCGGGGCGTTCAGGCGCTGGCAAGAGCAAACGCCGGACGGCTTCTGCATGGCCGTGAAGGCGAGTCGGTTCATCACGCACGTTCGCCGCTTGCGCGAGTGCCGAGACCCCCTCGCGCTGCTGTGGTCCCGCGCCCGAGAGCTCGGACCTCGTCTCGGGCCCGTCCTGTTCCAGCTCCCGCCGCGCTTCCCCGCAGACCCGCAGCGGCTGCGCGACTTCGTCGCTGCGCTCCCGGAGACGATGCGCGCGGCCTTCGAGTTCCGGGATCCCTCCTGGGTGTGTGAGGACGTGCTTGCGATCCTCGACCGGGCGGGGGCGGCCTTCGTGCTCGCGGATCGCCCCGGGGCCCACGTGCCGGACGTCGTCACGGGCGGCTGGTCTTACGTGCGGTTCCATCAGGGCCGGGAAGGCGACCCGGGGTACACGCGGGAGAAGCTGCGGCGATGGGCACGCCGCATCGCCGCGCTTCCCTCGCGGGACGTCTTCGTCTACTTCAACAACGACGCCGGCGCGGCGGCCGTGCGCGATGCCCTCACGTTGACGGAGCTGCTGTCGGGAGCCAGGTAGCCCGGCTCGCTTCGTAAGCGCTGATAGCCGCCTCGTGGCGGAGGGTCAACCCGATGTCGTCGAGCCCCTCGAGCAGGCGCGACCGGGTGAAATCGTCGATGTGGAAGGGGACCTCCACGCCTACCGCCGAGACCGTCTTGGAGAGGAGGTCGATGGTGATCTGCGTGGCCGGGTCGCGCAGGACCGCGTCCATCAGGGTCCGCACGGTCTCGACGGGGAGCTCGACCGGCAGGAGACCGACCTTCGTGCAGTTGTTGCGGAAGATGTCGGCGAACGACGACGCCACGATCGCGCGGAACCCTCGATCCTCGAGCGCCCAGACCGCATGCTCGCGTGAGGATCCGCTCCCGAAGTTGGGCCCGGAAAGAAGGATCGTCGCTCCGGCGTACTCCGGCCGGTTCAGCGCGAATCCGGGGTCCCTGCACCAGCTCTCGAACAGGAAGGGCCCGAAACCCGACCGCTCGATCCGTTTGAGGTGCTCGGCGGGGATGATCTGATCCGTGTCGACGTCGGCGCGGTCGAGTGGAAGAGCGGTCCCGGTGTGAACGGTGAAGGGCTGCATCACAGGTCCTCCGGAGTGCAGAAGTGGCCGGCGACGGCCGTGGCCGCCGCGACGGCCGGAGAGGCGAGGTGGGTCCGTCCTCCCTTGCCCTGGCGGCCCTCGAAGTTGCGGTTGCTGGTCGAGGCGCAGCGCTCGCCCGGCGCGAGCCGATCGGGGTTCATCCCCAGGCACATGGAGCAGCCGGGCTCTCGCCATTCGAAGCCGGCGAGTTCGAAGATCCGGTCGAGCCCGTCCTGTTCGGCTTGCGCCTTCACCTGCATCGAGCCGGGGACGGCCATCGCCCGGAGCCGTCCGTTCACACGCCGGCCTTCGAGAACGGCGGCCGCCTCCCGCAGATCCTCGATACGACCGTTGGTGCACGAGCCGATGAAGACCCAGTCCGGCCTGATCTCCCGTATCGGGGTTCCGGCGGCAAGCCCCATGTACGACAGGGCGCGCTCGGCCGATTCGTCCTCCGGCTCTGGGACAACGTCGTCGACCGTCACGGTCTGGGCGGGGTTCGTTCCCCAGGAGACGTACGGGCGGAGGGTGGAGGCGTCGATCCGTACCTCTCGGTCGAAGGCGGCGTCGGGGTCGGTTGCCAGCGAAAGCCAGTCTTCGAGCGCGCGATCCCAGGCGGCGCCCTTCGGCGCGTGAGAGCGACCCTCGAGATAGGCGAACGTAGTCTCGTCGGGTGCCACCATTCCGGCCCGGGCGCCTGCTTCGATCGACATGTTGCAGACGGTCATCCGGCCTTCCATCGAGAGAGACTGGATGGCCGACCCGCGGTACTCGAGCAAGTGGCCTGCGCCGCCGCTCGTACCAATCCGCGCGATGATCCCGAGGACTACGTCCTTGGCCGAGACGCCCGGCGGCAACGCCCCCTCCACCGTGACGGCCATCGAGCCCGGGCGTCTCTGTGGGAGTGTCTGCGTGGCCAGCACGTGCTCCACTTCGCTCGTGCCGATGCCGAACGCGAGGGCTCCGAAGGCTCCGTGTGTGGAGGTGTGTGAGTCACCGCACACGATGACCATTCCCGGTTGCGTCAGCCCCATCTGCGGGCCGATCACGTGGACGATGCCCTGACCGGGATCTCCCATGGGGAACAGCGTCAGGCCGAACTCGGCGCTGTTGCGGGACAGCGCGTCGATCTGCCGCCGCGAGACGGGATCGGTCAGCGGGCCGATGGTGGGGACGTTGTGATCCATCGTCGACACCGTCAGGTCGGGCCGGCGGACGCGGCGACCGGCCACCCGCAGCGCGTCGAAGGCCTGCGGGCTCGTGACCTCGTGGACGAGATGGATGTCCACGTAGAGGAGGTCGGGTTCGCCCTCGGCACTCTGAACGACGTGCCGGTCCCATACCTTCTCCGCAAGCGTCCGACCCATGTCTCCTCGCTCCTCGAATCGGTTGGCCGCTCGTCTCGGTATCAGCTTGTCTCGATATGTGAGACATGATATCAAGATGTGACATGAGCCTAGCACAGGAGGCCGCCCGGCGGCCAGCCCGGGAGCGGAGCGGCGTGGGAGTGCTGGATCGGTCGGTCGCGATCCTGGAGGCCGTCGAGTCCGGCGCCCGCACGCTGTCCGATCTCGTAACCGCGACCGGCCTCAACCGGGCGACGGCACATCGCCTGGCCACCGCGCTGGAGGGGCAAGAGCTGCTCACTCGGCTCGGCGGCCGCGGCTATCGGCTCGGGTCGCGGTTCCTGCGGCTCGCGACCACCGCGATGCGGGGGCTGCCGCTCGGTGATCTGGCCCATCCGACCCTGGCCCGGCTCGCGAGATCGACGGGGGAGAGCGCGCAGCTCTACGTCCGCTCGGGAGACGAGCGGGTCTGCGTCGACGCGGTGGAGTCCGCCAGTGAGCTCCGGACGATCGTGCCGGTCGGCACGTCGCTTACGCTCGCCGCCGGGTCCGCCGGGAAGGTCTTCCTGGCGTGGAGCTCGGAGCAGGATCTGGAGCGGGTGCTGAAGGAGATCGTGCCACTCACGCCGCAGACTCCGACGCGAGCGCAACTGCTCGACCAGCTCGAGGTGGTCCGGCGGCGAGGCTGGGCCCAGAGCGCCGGGGAACGTCAGGCGGGCGTCGGATCCGTGAGCGCGCCCGTTCGAGGCCCGGCTGGAGACCTGATCGCGGTGGTGTCGGTGTCGGGTCCGGAGACGAGGATGCGGAAGGTCGGCGCGCGCCGCTACGCCCCCGTGGTCTTGGAGGCGGCCCGCGAGATCGAACGCACGATCGGCGTCAGCTGACGCCGATCGGCGCGTCGGGCAGGAAGACCCGGAAGGAGGCACCGCCGCCCGGTCGGTCCTCGACCCAGGCCCGCCCACCGTGGAGCTCGGAGAACCGGGCGACGAGCGACAGGCCGAGTCCGCTCCCCGGGACTTCCCGCGCGCTCGGCCCCCGGCGGAGCGGCTCGAACACCGACCGCTTGAGCTCGTCGGGGATGCCGGGCCCGTCGTCGTCCACGCAGATGAGTGCGCCGCCGTCCTGCTTCAACGCCCGAATCCAGACCCGAGACCCGTCTGGCGTGTGCCGTGAGGCATTCTGGATGAGGTTCTCGAGCACCCGCCCCAGCTTGACCCTGTCGGCGGCGACGACGATCGGCTCGCACTCGATCTCGAGCCGGCGTGCCTCGAGGCAGTCGCACCTGGTCACGAGCTCCTCGACCAGCTCTCGGAGGTTCACCGGGCCCCGTTTGGGCTCGGTGATCCCCCGGTCGAGCCTGTCGAGGTCCAGGAGGTCGGTGATGAGCTCGTCCATGCCGCGCGCCCGGGTCTGGAGGCCTCTGAGCAGGGACTGCCGCTCAGGCTCGGGAAGGTGGAGGCTCTCGAGCGTGGCGGCGGCACCCAGGATCGCGGTGATCGGTTGCCGCAGATCGTGCGAGAGCGTGTGCAGCAGCGTGTTCTTGTGCCGGTCGAGCGCTCTGAGCTGCTCGTTCGCGCTGGCGAGCTCGAACTCGGCGCGCTTGCGCTCGGTCACGTCGAACATCACGCCCTGCAGGAGCAGTGGCTCGCCGGGCTGGCCGCGAACGACCGATGCCTCGTCCAGGATCCACACCCAACGGCCGTCCTTCGACTCGATCCGGTACTCGACGCGCAGGGTGTCACCTTGGCGCTCGGAGCGGGCCTCCGCGGCATCCACGGCGCCGATGTCGTCCGGGTGCACGAAGGACTGCATCGGGTGCGGATGGGCCAGCCACTCCTCCGGCGAGTATCCGAGGACCTGCTCGAGCTGCGGCGAGATGTAGAACCAAGCACCGTCCTCGCCGGACTCACGGATGTACACGACGGCCGGGATCTGTTCGACGAGGGGGGAACGAGCGCTCGGTGTCGTACAGCCGTCGGCATCCGACGCGCGAACAACCACGAGCGCCCCGTGCTCGTCGGGTACCACCTCCGCCCAGAGCCGGAGGGTCCTGGCCTCGCCCGCGGGGATCGAGACACGCCCGTCGATCCCCTGGATCGAGCCGCGGTCGAGCAGCGTTCGGGGGATGGGTTGGTCTCCCCGGTCCGCGAACAGCCCGAGCTCGCCCATCGTCCGGCCGACGACGCCGTCGCGCCTGCGGTGGAGGAGGGACAGGAATGCGCAGTTGGCCTCCAGGACTTGGCCGTCCTCGAGGCGGGCAATGAGGATGCCTTGACACGAACCCTGGAAGGCTCGTGCGGCGATGCTCTCGCCTCCGGGGGTAGACGAGCTGGACTCCATCGGCCTATAGCATCGGCCTGCGCGGCGGCAGGCTTGAAGGAGCCGTGCCGACGGAGCGCGTTCGGTCAGGCGGATTCCGCGAGGATTCCCACGATCCGGTCCTCAATTGCCGAGGCGGTCCACTTAGACATGCCGCTCGAAAGGATCGAGAACTCGGCCCACGTGCGCTCGCGCTCGAGCCAGACCCATCCGGAGAGGGCCGAGATGTCCGTCAGCGATCCCGTCTTCGCCCGGACCCGCAAGCCCTGTAGCCGATCCTCGAGCGTCCCTTGTCCTCCGGTGGGAAGAGACCCACGCAGGATCTCTCCCCATGTTGAGCCCTCGGCCACCCACAGGAGGCGAACGATTCCCTGGGCGGTGACGCGGTTGGCGTAGGACAGGCCGGAGTTGTCGAACAGCGTGACCTCGGCTCCGTGGTTCACCACCCAGCGCCGGATCTCACGCGCTCCTTTGGCGATGGTGCCTGGAGGGCCGGTGCGCTCTGCGCCGAGGAGCTTGCCGAGCACCTCTGCGTAGAAGTTGTTCGAGGGTCGGTTCATGCGGGGCAGGATCTGAGCCATGGGCGACGATCGGATCGTCGCCACGGTCGTGAGGTCACCCGGTGGCGCGCCGGAGCCGGGCCGCCCCGCCACCGAGATGCCACGAAGCTCCAGCTCACGGGTCAGTGATTCCGCCGCACGGCGTTCCGGATCGGTGATGTGCACGCCTTCCGCCACGTTCCCCTCGAAGGTGAGCGCACTCGGAAGCGGGATCTGCTCCCAGCGGAACTCGGGGCGCCAGCCGCTCGCCCACCAGTCGCGACTGAAGTAGGCGGTCGAGCCCATGACGCGGCCGCGTACCTTGGTGATGCCCGCAGCCGCGATGCGGTGCGCGAGATGGCTCATCCGCGCCTGGGTGATCGCCGGGTCGCCTCGCCCGAGTATCCACAGATCGGCCGCGATCACGTGGCCGCGGACGCTCTCTGCGGCCGCGTACGTCGGGATGGTGAAGTCGGGGCTCAGTTCGTCGAGCAGCGTCATCGAGAGCAGGAGCTTGACGTTCGAGGCGGGGGTGCGCGGAGCGGTCTCGTCGTGCTGGTACAGGAACACCCCGTCGTCTCCGACCGAGACGGACACCGAATAGCCGGAGACGACCCCGTCCAGCTGCCGCATCCACGGCGCCTTGGTGACGCGGAAGCGAAGGACGATGCTGGTTCCCGTCTCGTTCAGCGCATCTTGGGCGGGCCACCGCGCCCGCAGCCGGACGTGACCGATGTCCTCCCAGCCGAAGCACGGTCGGGCGCCGGCGGCGGAGTCGGCGTCGAGCGTCAGCGTCTCGACCGTGGTCCAGCCCGATGCCGAGCGCTCCTGAACGTCGACGGTCTGCCCGGACTTGTTCGGACCGACGGTCAGATCGAGATCGACGCAGCTCCCGGGAATGAGCGACGACGCGACCGGCGCTGACTGGACGAGCACGCGGACCCGTACGGACGCCGGTGGCGAGACGACCGGTGCGCATGCGCCGCTCGCCGGCAGAGACACGCGGTACTGCCCCGTGTACTGCGGCGAGTCCGAGAAGACGACCGAGCCGTCTGACGCCGTGGTCCCGCTCGCGATCCCCGTCCACGTCTGGGATTCGGACGGCTGCCACTCGAGCTGCGCATCTCTGGGTCCGAGGCACGACGGGTCGCCGGTCACCGCTGCCGCCAGCTCCACGGCGTCGCCGAAGACGATGACCGATGCCGACGCCGAGACCGTCGCCGTCTCGGAGGACGCGGCCGCGGGCGAGCTGAGCCCCGTCGTCACGAGCACGACGGAGGCGGCGAACGCAAGCGGCAGTAGGCGGGCGAGCCTCACCGTCACTCCATATGGTCGGGACCGAGATTGTCCCGCCCGTGCCGGGCGAGCTCAAGCAAGGCCGGGTTGCCGTGGTGGTCAGGCTCGGCCCTGTAACGGTCGTGTGAACCTTCGGCCCGGACGCTTGTCGTAGACGTTCGGCCGCGGGCACCATGGTCGGAGGCGGGGAGAGGCGAAGAGGTCGGAGGCGGGGAGAGGCGAAGGCGAGGTGGTGCGGTCATGTTGCGGGCGTTCGTGCTCATCCAGGTAGAGGCGGGCCAGGGATCTCGGGTCTCCGAGGAGGTCTCGCGTCTCGACGACGTCATCGCCACGGCGGTCGTAACCGGCCCCTACGACGTGATCGCTCACGCCGAAGCGTCGAGCATCGACGAGCTGGGCAGGTCGGTGCTCCGGCCGATCCAGGGCATCGAGGGTGTCATCCGAGCGATGACCTGTCCCGTCCTGCAGCGAGGAGAGCCGAAGCGACCTGAACTGCTGCGGGTCTGAACCGCAGCGAGTCTGACGCGGCGCGCGCGAACGCGCCCGGTGCCCAATGACAGCGCATGAGTCCAGGGTCAGACTGTTGCCCCGAGGGCTGTGGAGCGCCGAATGGTCGCCTGGCCGCGGATACCCGCCGAGCTCGAGCGGGTCCAGAGCGAGCTTGCGGAGCGCGCGCTCGAGATCGCGCTCTGGCAACCTCCAGTAGAGCGTTGCCTCGTCGGCGGCGCCTTCGCGGCGTTCTCGACCACCCGGTCGATGGTTGGGACGGGGGTCGAGCGCGTGTGGGCGGCCGCAGTCTCGTGGGAGTCCGGAGTCCGGCGGTCCTCCGCGGTGGTTGCCGAGGCGGTGGACGCGGACTACGCGCCCGGGTATCTCGCGCTTCGGGAGGGCTCGTTGCTCGAGCGCGCGGTTCGCTCCCTGGACGTGAGGCCGGACGTGCTGATCGTGAACGCAAGCGGGCGAGATCATCCAAGGCGCGCCGGCCTGGCGCTTCATCTCGGTGCCGTGCTCGGAGTGGCGAGCGTCGGAGTGACCGACCGGCCTCTGGCCGCGGACGGAGCGCAACCTGGCCCGGAACCGGGCGCTTCGGCGCCGCTGTTTCTGGAAGGGGAGCTCGTGGGCTACTGGCTCCGGACTCGCTGCGGGGTCCGGCCGGTATGCGCCCACGCCGCATGGAGGACCGACCCCGGCACCGCGCGCGAGGTCGTGATGGCTGCGGTTCGGGACGCTCGCACGCCCGAGCCGCTGCGCCTGGCGCGCTTCCTGGCAAGGTCGAGTCGCGCCCGCGACGAGGGAAGGACTCCGCCCGGCTGGACGCAGGACCGGCTTCCCGATCCGAGATTGGCCGGCCGCGGGCGCGGGTTCGCGTGAATTGGCCCTTCGGCCTAGACTCGAGGCCCGAATGACTGATGCAGCCCCGTCCCCCGGTTGGGGAGGATGCGGCTACGGTCGGGTGATACGGGAGGGGAGACCGGCCGGAGGGAGGGTCGTGAGCGAGACCGCCATCTTCGCGAAGTACGTCGCCGCAATGCTGCGGGTCGGCCAGGCCGACCCGGAGAAGGCACGCATCGCCATCCAGGCGCGAGGGGACCAGGTGATGGCCGGCCTTCGGGACGCGCTGCGCCCGGGGGCGAAGGACTCGGAGCGCATGATCGCGCTGATCGAGATGTACATGTACACGACCCTGGAGATGCTCTACAGGGCCGCCCTCTGCCGCGATCGCATCCAGTTCGGAGAGGCGGAGATGAAGGCCTGGGCCGTCGCCGGGGCGCTCGATCGCGCCGCCGACGCCGTCCAGAAGGGCGACCGGGACACGGCAGTCGCGGCGATGATGGCCGCCGAGACGGTCCTCGGGATCGATCTCGCTTCCCTCTACCGGCTCGGTTCCTGAGGGACGCCGCCGGGACTCATACGGCGGCGTTCCTCTCGACTTCGTCCGTTCCTCTCGACTTCGTCTAAGGTTCGGTCGTGAGCGAGCGCATGCGCGCTATGGTCCTCGACGAGCCCCGTGCGCCGCTTCGTGCTGCCGATCTGCCCCGGCCCACGCCGGGGCGGGGGGAAGTCCTGCTTCGAGTTCGAGTGTGCGGGGTCTGCCGCACCGACCTGCACGTCTTCGACGGGGATCTGCCGCGGCCGAAACTCCCGCTCGTGCTCGGGCACCAGATCGTGGGTGTCGTGGAGCACGCTTCTTCGGACGTCGATGGGATCGTGCCTGGCGACCGGGTCGGAGTCCCGTGGCTGGGCTGGACCTGCGGGGTCTGCCGCCACTGCTCGGCGGGCCGGGAGAACCTCTGCGAGCAGGCGCGCTTCACCGGGCACGATTTGGACGGCGGTTATGCGGAGTTCGTCGTCGCCGATGCCCGGTACTGCTTCCCGATCCCACCGGGTTACCCGGATCTCCAGGCGGCACCCCTGCTCTGCGCGGGACTCGTCGGCTACAGGTGCCTGCGGATGGCCGGAGACGCGGAACGTCTGGGGCTGTACGGCTTCGGTGGGGCCGCGCACATAGTGGGTCAGGTGGCGGGCTTCCAGGGGCGCAGGGTCTTCGCATTCACGCGCGAAGGAGACGTGGAGGGGCAGGCCTTTGCACGGGAGCTCGGCGCCGAGTGGGCGGGAGCCTCGACGGAGACGCCGCCGGAGGAGCTGGACGCGGCGATCGTGTTCGCTCCTGCGGGAGAGCTGGTTCCGCTCGCCCTGCGGGCCGTGGCGCCCGGCGGGACGGTCGTCTGCGGCGAGATCCACATGAGCGACATCCCCTCCTTCCCATACGAGATCCTGTGGCGCGAGCGCGTCGTGCGCTCCGTCGCGAACCTCACCCGGCAGGACGGCGTCGAGTTCCTCCGGCTTGCGCCCGAGGTGCCGGTTCGAACGAGCGTGCGACCGTTCCTGCTGGAGCGGGCCAACGAGGCGCTCGAGACCCTTCGGGCCGGGAAGGTCCGTGGGGCGCTGGCCCTCGTCGTCGACGAGGGCGCCGGCGCCGAGTAGTCGATCCCTGACGCGCGCCCGCGCCTCTAGAGGTGGGGCTCGAGCGCGAGGATGCCTGTGCGGTATGCCTCGAATCCTGCCTCGTCATCGCCGCGGGACCTGAGCAGATCCCCGAGCGCCCGGTAGCTCACGGCGATGTCGACCGCCTGCCCCGTTCGTTCGAAAAGGCCGATCGCGAGACGGAAGTGCTTCTCGGCGGTGTGGGGGTCGACCTCGGCAAGTGTGAGCCCCAGCTCGCGGTGCGTCCACGCAAGGATCGGGGCGTCGCTCTCGCCCATGAGCCCGATCGAGCGCTCGAGCAACTCCTTGGCGCGATCGAGGTTGCCCTCGAGTCGTTCGACACGCGCAAGCTCGTCCAGGGCACGCACGAGATCGGTCTGGTTGGCGGTCTGCTCGAAGATCGCCAGTGCGTGCTGGAGCTGCTCGCGCGCCTCGCGGAGCTTTCCCTCACGGCTGAGGACGTAGCCACGGGCAAGGTGTGCACCGCCCATCTCCGTCTTCAGGTTCAGGAGGCGGTAGGCGTCCTCGGCTCGCTGGAGGGATCGAGTTGCCTCGTCCGCGTTGCCCTGCACGAGGTACAGGCGCGCGACGTTCATGTGCATCTGCGCGATCCGGGCGGGGTCGCTCAGCTTGGGCGCGAGACGCTCGAGCTCCGCGGCAGACGCGGCGGCGGCCGAGTACAGACCGGCCTCGATGTAGGCGAACACCAAGGCAGCGTGAAGCCGGGCGAGGGCATCCGGGTCGCGGAGGTCCCCACGCTCGATCGTGTCGAGGAGGCTTTCGAGCATGTGGATCTCGTATCGCACCTGGCCCAGGGAATGCAGACACCGTCCCTGCCCGGCCACGGCGTCCACGCGTGTGGTTGGAGGTTCGGCCGCCAGGATGGTGTCTGCGCGTTGGAAGTGCGCAAACGCTTCCTCCGGCCTTCCTTGGCGCTCCAGCCACAGACCTCGACCCTCCTCGGCCCTGGCCTCGATCCGGCTCAGGCCGTATCGCTTCGCCTCCTTGGCGACGCTCCTGAAGGTCTCGTCCGCCTGTTCGAAGCGTCCGTCCGAAAGCTCGATCCTCGCCTCCTGGAGGCGGAGCTCGAGCTGTGGGACCAGGTCCGGCGGTCTGCCCGTTACGAGCTGCTCGACGTCGACGCCCAGCTTGCCTGCGAAGTACTCCAGCGCCTCACGCGAAGGCTGACGGCGCCCTGCCTCGATCGTGCTGACGTAGGCGTGGGTGTACTTGGGCTCGGCCAGGTCTCTCTGGGTGAGTCCCCTGGCAACCCGCAGGCGCCGCAACCTGGTGCCGATCATCCCCAGAACCTCCCGACGACGCGTCCCCAGAGACTGTAGCTCCGGCGACTTACTCCTTCGGAATCTTCCCCCATGGGCTAAAGGTCGGAGCCCGCTTGGCCGACCTAAACTGCAAGGTTTGCGATGAGACAAGTCACGAGTTACATTGCCCGCGCCGGACGTCTCTCGAGGGAGGGGAGTTCCGATGCGCAGGATCCGGTACCTGCTCGTGACCTTGGCCGCCATAGCCTCGCTATGGGCGGGCACGGCCCCCTGGCCACACCACTGATCCGAACCGGGTTCGGGGGTTCCGGGGGACCCCCGAGTCCAGTGAGCGACCCCCTAGAAGCGGCCCCCGGCGCGAGAAAGCAGGTCTTCGTGGATCTCTGCCCTGGTGAGCGACGGATCTACCGGCTCGGTGAGTCCCTGTTCCGCGCGTGGATCGACAGCCCCGACGCCGGGGCCGAGATCTACAAGAGCGGGGATTGGATCTGGACGCCTATCCCCTCGGGCGCCATCTCGGCCCACCCACGTGCCGAAGCACTGATGCCGCACGAGGTCGCTCAGCTTCCCGTTCCGCAGAGCGTCTTCTAGGTCCCGGAGTCCGAGCTCCCGCTCGGCCGCCGTATCAAGCGTGCGGGAGGACCTCCGGGTCGAACCCGGTCGCGTCGCCGACTTGCAGGGCCAGGTGAACCCACTTGGCGCTCGCCCTGCAGGCAAGCTCGCCGAAGGGGGCGTTGTCCCCGCAGGTCGCAACCATGTCGCGGTAGAAGAGGTCGTCGGCCTGAGGTCGGTTCCCGACGCCGAATCGCACCAGGTCGTAGCCGTAGTCGTGGGTTCGGCACGGGGAGCCGAAGCTCCAGAACAACCCGCGGTCGCCGACCGGAACGCTGCAGTTGCCGCCGGCCCACGCGGGCTTCTCGTAGCGCCAGCCGTACGGAGTCGCGACGATGATCGGCTCGTACCCCATCGTCTCGGCGAAGCCCTCGGGCGGGCAGGCCTCCCCCACGAGGTACTCGATGGTTGCCGCCTTCGTGAGGACCCGGCAGGTGTGGGCCCCGCGCACGTCTGCGGCGGCGCTTCCCGACACGGACCACAGGACGAACCCCAGGAAGGCGAAGATCCCGAGCCGAACAGGCATGGAGGCGAGCCGGGAACGGTGCCTCGCCGACCTCCCTATCGCCCTCTCCGTCTTCATCTTGGCCCCTCCTCGCTCCGGGTCGAGCCGCCCGCTCTGACCTCGCCTCGATGGTCGGAGATGGCAGCCGCGCCGAACAGACGAGGAAGCGCTCATCCCCCGGGGCTGGATGCCTCAAATGGGCCTGGGCAATTGCGGAGGGGTAGGGGTGGGTGATCGAGGTCTCAGGCCGTCCGGTGATCGAGCTCCGGGCTCGGTGAGGGGGGCGACTTCAGAGTCGGGCGGAGGCGCCGCGTGAGGACCCACATCAGCGCGCAGTATGCCGCGACGGCCGCCCCGACCCCGCCCATGACGGCTCGGACTCCGAAGAGGCCGGTGAGCCATCCGCACAGAGCGTTCGACGCGGAGAACGTGAACGTGATCAGCGCGCCGTCGAACCCGAACACGCGACCAAGCACACGGTCCGGAACGGTCGACTGGTACGAGTAAGTGACGAGCGTCCACTGCGCACCGGTGGCCAGCTGCGCGACCATCGCCGCGACGCCCGCAAGCAAGAGGCTGGGCATCCACGGCAAGAACCCGTAGACGGCCGCGAAGAAGGCCGGCATCCAGACGGCCGCCGTGAACAGCCGGCGTCGGTCTTCGCGGCGGATCAACGGACGGATGAGGAACGGTCCGACAAGGGAGCCCACCCCCCGGAAAGCGAACAGAAGCCCCGTCCCGCGATCTCCCGCGTGGTAGACGGCCCGGGCAAGGACCGGCACGAGCGCCACGACGCCGATCGCGAAGCCGACGGCCACCCGCACGCCGAATAGGGCGAGCACGTGACGGTCCTCGCGCGAGTACCGCACGGCCTCCCGTGTTGCCTCGACGAGACCCGGGTGCTTCTCATGCGGCTCGCGCGTCTCGGACATCGGGCGCCGTACCCACAGGAGCAGAAGCCCGGCGGCGAAGAACGAGAGCGCGTCGACGACGTACCCGACTTCCTTCCCGTAGGCCCTGACCACGAGCCCGCCGATGCCGGCGCCGACGGCCATCATCGTTCCCCACGCCGACCCGCTCAGCACGTTCGCGGCCGGCAGGTCCTCCGGATCGACGAGGTTCGGGACCGCGGCCGAGGCAGCGGGCTCGAACAGGGCCGAGACGCCCGAGATGCCCGCCGCCAGCGTGTAGAGGAGCCACAGCTCCGAACGACCCCGAACGAGGAAGAACCCCAGCGCCAGCAGCCCCATCACGGCGTTGGCGGCGATCATCAGCTTGCGGCGGTCCAGCCGGTCGGCGAGTGGTCCGCCGACGAGCGAGACGATCCCGTAGGGCAGGTTGTAGGCGACGAAGACGGCGCTCACGAGCAGGGCCGAACGGGTGAGCGTGTAGACGAGCCCCGAGACCGCGACGATCAGGAACCAGTCGCCGCCGAACGAGACCAGGTTTCCGATGTAGAAGAGGCGGAAGTCGCGGTTGCGCCGCAGGAGCGACCAGGCCTCCCGCCAGACGTGCGGACGAGGCGGACCGATCTCGTGCGCGGCTTCCATGGCCCTTGACCGTAGCAGCGGCGTCCGGCTGGTGCGGGAGCGAGACGGCTGGGCGCCTAGCTCCAGGGGTCGTAGTCGACCTCGAGCGGCTCCTGCGACGGACGCTTGGCTTCGGGGACGTTCTGGAGGTTCAGCCTGATCCGGGTCCACGTCGTGTACCGGCCACGCATCGAATCCACGAGGACGTCGGCGGGTTCGAGGTGCGACCAGGCGTCGGGGTGTCGCGCCTTCCAGGCTTCGAGCCCCTCCATCGCTTCGTCCTTCGTGGCCGCTCGGGCGATCTCGACCACCGGCACCGTCGTTCGCCGCCGGCCGGTCGGCCCGACCGTCTTGCCCGGAGGCGGTGGAGGCACGATCCCCTCGCGCGCGGGAGGTCCGCCGGCCTTGCGCCGCTTCGATGGCCGGACGCGGGGCGGTTCGCCTGGAGCCTTGGCGAAGTGCGGAGGCCACGGCGCGTCTCCGAACCCCGCGGCCTCGTGCTCGGCCGAGAGCTGGAGCAGCCCCTCCAGCGAGCCTGCCGCTTCGTCGATCCCCGCGGACGGATCGCCGATCGAACCGAACCGCTCGGGCACGGTCTGGATCGTGAAGGCCTCCGGCTCGCAGTCGGGGACCTCGTCCCAGGAAAGCGGCGCGGACACCCGAGCGTCCGGCGTGGGGCGAACCGAGTAGGCGGAGGCGACGGTGCGATCCTTCGCGTTCTGGTTGTAGTCGAGGAACACGCCGTGGCGCTCCTCCTTCCACCAGCGGCTGGTGGCAAGGTCGGGGGCGCGCCGTTCCACCTCGCGGGCCAGCGCGAGCGCCGCGCGCCTGACCTCCGGGAACGTCCAGCGCGGCTCGATCCGGGAGTAGACGTGGAGCCCGCGGGAGCCGGAGGTCTTCGGCCATCCCGTGAGGCCGAACTCCTCCAGCACCTCCTTCGTGACGAGAGCGACCTCCCGGATTTGCGGCCAGTCCACCCCCGGCACGGGGTCGAGGTCGACGCGGAGCTCGTCGGGGTGCTCGAGGTCGTCCACCCGAACCGGATGTGGATTGAGGTCGATGCAGCCGAGGTTCACGACCCAGGCAAGCTGTGCGGCGTCGCGGACGACGATCTCGTGGGCGGTCCGCCCGGACGGGAAGCTGAGCTCTACGGTCTCGATCCAGTCGGGTCGGTGCGCCGGCGCGCGCTTCTGGAAGAAGAACTCGCCGTCGGCGCCGTTCGGGTAGCGCTTGAGCGCCATCGGCCGGCCGGCTGCTCCCCGCAGCGCGCCGTCCGCCACCGACAGGTAGTAGCGGACGAGGTCGAGCTTGGTGTGCCCGGTCAGGGGGAAGAAGACCTTCTCCGGGTCGGACACGGCCACCTCCCGGCCGTCGACCTCGAGGATCTCCCTGCGGAGAGGCATGAGAACAGCCTAGGCGGAGGGGCGGGCTTCGCCCGGCAAGCGAAGTGGCGAAAACGCGCGGCATGGATAGGGTGATGAATGGATAGGGTGATGACATGAAGGTCGGAGTGGTAGGTGCCGGTTTCGTCGGGGCGGCCTCAGCCAACGCGATGGCGCTTCGCGGCGTGGCGACCGAGATCGTTCTCGTGGACGTGAACGCCGACAAGGCGAGGGCCGAAGCGGCCGACATCGCGCACGTGACTCCGTTCTCTGGGCCGGCTCGAGTCACCGCCGGCGGGATGGAGGAGCTGGAGGGCTCGGCGGCCGTGGTGTTGACCGCCGGGATCGCGCAGAAGCCGGGCGAGGATCGTCTCGCTCTGCTCCAGAAGAACGCGGAGATCATCGGATCGATCGTGCCGGAGGTCGTGAAGCATGCCCCCGAGGCTGTGCTGCTCGTCGCCACGAACCCGGTCGACCTGATGACTAGGGTCGCCGAGCGGCGCGCCGTCGCCGCCGGCGTCCCCACCGGGCGCGTGTTCGGCACCGGGACGATGCTCGACACCGCCAGATTCCGCCAGATCATCGCCGCCCAGGTCGGCGTCGACGTCTCGCACGTCCACGGGTACGTCGTCGGTGAGCACGGGGACTCGGAGGTGCTGATCTGGAGCAGCCTGGACATCGCCGGGAGGCTGCTCGCCGAGTTCGTCGACGTAATGGGCGGCTCCTGGGGGGACGAGGACCGGCGCCGGGTCGAGGACGAGGTGGTGAACGCGGCCTACCGGATCATCGAGGGCAAGGGCGCGACCTACTACGGTGTGGCGGCGGCGATCGCGCATGCCGTCGACGCGGTGCTCCGAGACCGCCGTTCGATCCTCACCGTCAGCGCGTGGAACGAAGAGTGTGGGTGCGCGCTATCGCTGCCGCGTCTCGTGAGCGGGGCCGGCGTCGTCCGCCAGATCGGCGTGTCGATGGACGAGGACGAGCGCGCCCGCCTGGAGCGGTCGGCGGACGTGCTCCGCGAGGCGATCGAACAAGTCGATCACGCGTAGGCGCCAGCGCGTGCGCCGGGCGGTTAGGAGGCGTCATCCGCCGAGAAGACTCGCCTCCGGGCGGTTCCGCGGGTCCAGGCGAGTGAGCCCCAGCTCCTCGGCAAGATCGAGAGCGCGTTCGTATTCGGCCCTCGTCGGCCGCCGGTCGATCTCGTCGTAGCGTCCCTTCCCGACCAGGTGATGGGGCCGGTACTGGGCCATGAGGTTGACGTAGGTGCCGGGCCCGAGCGTCTCGGCGATCCACCGCAGGATCGCGGCCGTCTCCTCGAACATCCCCGGCATCACGAGGTGCCGGAGCAGCACGCCGCGTCGGGCGAGCCCTTCGTCGTCTAGCGCGAGGTCGCCCACCTGCCGGTGCATCTCGGCGATCGCGCGGCGCGCGACGTCGGGGTAGTCGGACCGGCCCAGGTACCGGCGCGCGGCGGCTGCGGTCCACAGCTTGAAGTCGGGCATGTAGACGTCGACCAGCCCGTCCATCAGCGCCAGGCTCTCCTCGCCCTCGAACGCGCTGGTGTTGTAGACGAGCGGAAGGCGCAGACCTCGGGATGCGGCGACATCGAGACCCTCGAGGACCTGGGGCACGACGTGTTCGGGGGTCACCAGGTTGATGTTGTGGCATTCGGCAGCCTGGAGCGCCAGCATGATCTCGGCAAGCTCCTCCGGCATCACCTCTCGTCCCCGAACGTACCGAGAGATGTCGGCGTTCTGGCAGAAGACGCAGCGCAGGTTGCAGCCGGAGAAGAACACCGTTCCCGAGCCCCGCCACCCGCGGAGGCAGTCCTCCTCGCCGAGGTGCGCGAACGCCGAAGCGACCACGGCGCGCCGCCCGATGCCGCAGAGCGCGCGGCCGTCGGCGAGGCGGTCGACGCGGCAGGCTCGGGGGCAGACCCGGCAGGGCTCGGCGAGCAGGTCGGCGGCGCTGCGTGCTCGCGCTCCCAGCTCTCCGGTCCGATGGGGCTCGAGATAGGCCGGCCAGGTCACGACGACGATTCTCGGCGGAATCTCCTCTCGCACACAGCATCCTCCCAGGCGGCGTCCGCAGCATCGTGGGCATGGCCGGAGGCAGGCGAAGGAGGCTCCTGCTCAACCTGGGGCTGATCGGCGTTCTCGTGGCCGCCGGGGTCGCCGCGTACCTGCTGTTCAACGGAGATGGGGACGAGTCGGAGAACGGAGTCGCCACCGCCACCGTCGCGCGGGGCAATGTTCGGTCGACCGTCTCCGCGTCGGGCACCGTCGAGAGCCCGCGCACCGTCGGAGCCAACTTCGTAACCGGGGGCACCGTCACCGACCTGCAGGCTGAGGTCGGGGATCACGTCTCGAGCGGCGAGGTGCTCGCGCACGTCGACGACTCGAGCTACCGGGTGGCTCTCCAGTCCGCGTACGCGGGCGTCGAATCGGCCGAGGCGGGCCTGGTCTCGGCGCAGGCGAACCTCGTCTCCGCGCAGGCCAGCCTCGAGGAGCTGAAGGAGGGCGATCCGACCGAGGCTCAGCTCGCTCAGGCGGAGGCGGCGGTCACCTCGGCCCGGGCGCAGATCGACCAGGCCGAGGCCTCGATCTCCTCTGCCCGAGCGCAAGTGACGCAGGCGCAGGAGGCTCTCGACGGGACCGAGCTGACGGCCCCGATCTCGGGCACGGTCCTGTCGATCAGCGGCGACGTGGGCAGCACCGCCTCGTCAGGCGGGTCGAGCTCGAGCCAGGCCAGCACGTCGACGATGTCCGACACGAGCACCTCCTCGAGCTCCGACGCGTCAGGGTTCGTCGTCATCTGCGACCTCGACCACCTTCGGGTCCAGGCCTACTTCTCGGAGACCGACACCGCGCACCTGAAGGTCGGCCAGCGCGCGCGGGTGACTCTGAACGCCCTGCCGGGCAAGTCGGTCCGCGGCAAGGTCGTTGCCATCGACGCCACCTCGACGACCGTCAACCAGGTGGTCGACTACGGCGTGACGATCAAGCTCCACAGGCAGCCGAGGGGGATCAGGGTCGGCCAGACCGCGGTCGTCGTCGTGATCACCGGCGTGGCGAAGGACGTCCTGTACGTGCCCTCCTCCGCCGTGACGACCCTTGGAAAGCAGAGCTCGGTGACCCTGCTGCAGGACGGTGAGCAGGTCTCGACCTTGGTCGAGGTCGGCCTCGAGGGCGACGAGTACACCGAGATCGTCTCGGGGCTCTCCGAGGGCGACGAGGTCGTGATCTCTCTGGCGACCGGCACGACGGGCACCGGCAACTTCCCCGGTGGGGGCTTCCCCGGAGGAGGCGTGATGGTGGGGGGTGGCGGAGGAGCGTGAGAGCCCCAGCAGCGGAGACGCCCGAAGCCGAGGACGCGGAAGCGCGGCGGCCGGAGCCCCCGGTCATCGACCTTCGGGACGTGCACAAGGTCTACGGCGAGGGCACGACGGCGGTTCACGCCGTGCGAGGGGTAACGCTCACCGTCGATCGCGGCGACTACGTGGCCGTGATGGGTGCCTCCGGCTCGGGCAAGTCGACCCTCATGCACATCGTGGGATGCCTGGACGTGCCGACTTCGGGACGGTACCTGCTCGAAGGCATCGACGTGAGCGAGCTCGACGAGTCGCAGCTCGCGCTGGTTCGCAATCGCAAGGTCGGGTTCGTTTTCCAGTCCTTCAATCTGCTGCCGCGCATGACCACCCTCCAGAACGTCGAGCTTCCGCTCACCTACGCGGGAGTTCGCCGTTCGGAGCGCCGGCGGCGGGCTCTCGCGGTGCTGGAGCGTGTCGGGCTCCTCGACGTCGCGGAGCGGGCGCCCCGGACCCTCTCCGGGGGGCAGCAGCAGCGAGCGGCGGTCGCCCGGGCCCTCGTGACCAGCCCCTCGCTGCTGCTGGCAGACGAGCCGACAGGAAACCTCGACAGCGAGGCGACGAGGGAACTGCTCGCCGCCCTCGACCGGTCCCACGCCCGAGGCGGCACGATCGTCGTCGTCACGCACGAGCCCGAGGTGGCAGCCCACGCCAGGCGCGTGGTCACCATCAGGGACGGGCGGGTGATCGACGATCGCGTTCGGACACGCGGCGCGCAACCCCCCTCCACCGAGGGCGTGGGACCCTCCTCCGACGGCGCGGCAGAGCCGTGAGCGCCTGGGAGGTCTTTCGGTTCGCCTTCGGCGGGATCGCGACGAACCGGTTGCGTTCGGCGCTCACGACTCTCGGGATCCTCATCGGGGTCGGCGCGGTGATCCTACTGGTGGCCGTCGGGAACGGTTCGGCGCAGCAGATACAGCAGAACATCGAGCGGCTCGGAACGAACACGCTCACCGTGTACGGAGGCCGTTTCGGCCCGCGAGCGGGGACAGGAACCGGTCTCTCCAGCCAGCACCAGGACCTGACGGTCCAGGTCGCGGCGGCGATCGCCAACTCGGACATGACCGCCCACGTGAAGAGTGTCACCCCGGAGGTCACCACCCAGGCGACGGCCACCTACCAGGGCGCGTCGCACACGATCTCGCAGCTCATCGGCACGTACCCGAGCTACTTCGAGGCGGCCAACAGCCCGGTCGGGCGCGGGACGTACTTCACGAACAGCGACGTCCTCGACGCGCGGAAGGTGGTCGTGGTCGGGGAGACCGTTGCCGAGGACCTGTTCGGGGAGGCGAGCCCGATCGGCAAGCAGATCACGATCGGGGGTGTCCTGTTCCGGGTCGTCGGGGTGCTCGAGGACAAGGGCTCGACCGGATTCCAGGACGCGAACGACATCGCCGTCGCGCCCCTTTCCACCGTTCAGCAGACGCTCACCGGGTACGGGGCGCTCTCGGCGATCGTCGTGCAGGCGACCTCTTCCGATTCGGTGGACGTGGCCCAGACGGAGATCACCGCGATCCTGAACGAGGAGCTTGGGGTCACCGACTCGTCCACGACCCCGTACCAGATCCTGAACCAGGCTCAGCTCCTGTCGGCGAGCACCGAGACGACGCGCACGTTCACCGTGCTCCTCGGCGTGGTGGCGGGGCTGAGCCTGCTCGTCGGCGGCATCGGGATCACCAACATCATGCTCGTCGCCGTCACCGAGCGGACGCACGAGATCGGCATCCGAAAGGCGGTCGGGGCCGGGCGCGGAGCCATCCTGGGCCAGTTCCTGATCGAGGCCACCATGCTCAGCCTGGTCGGCGGAGCGCTGGGGGTGGTCGCGGGCATCGTCGGCAGCAACTTCACGATCGTGGGCGTGAAGCCCGTCATCGCGCCGGCGTCGATCGGGCTGGCCTTCGGGGTGTCGGTGGCGATCGGCCTGTTCTTCGGTAGCTACCCGGCCAGTCGAGCGGCCTCGCTCCTGCCGGTCGAGGCGCTCCGCCACGAGTGATCGACGACGAGTGATGGAACGAGAGGAGGCTTCACGATGAGCACACAAGATCAAGACGACCTCCAGGCCGTGCTGACCCGGAGTCCTCGCCGGCAGGGCCTGCCGACGTCCACAGCCGTGCTCGCGGCGATCGCGTTGCTGGCGGTCGGATTCCTCGGAGGGCTCCTCGTCGGCCGTCAGACGGCGTCCAGCGGCGGGACGGCGGCTCCAGGCGGGTTCCAGAAGGGGTTCCCGACCCCGTCGGGCGCCGCGATGCCCGGCAGCGGAGGGGGCGTCGGTGGAGGGGGCACGGTCGGGACGGTGACCCGCGTGGACGGCGACACCATCTACGTGGAGACGGCGGACGGGAGCACCGTCAAGGTCGTCGTCGGCGACGACACGACCATTCAGGTCAGCGAGGAGGGCTCGCTCACCGACATCTCGGAGGGCTCGACGGTGTTCGTCCGCGGAACCACGACCGATGGGGAGTTGAACGCCACGAGCATCACGGAGGGCGAACTCGGTTTCGTGGGGCCCGGTGCTCCGAGTCCGGGCGCCTCCGGCTCCGGCGCGTGAGGGCTCGGAGGTTCTCCTCGGGCGCCCCGGGCGGGACCGAGCAACCGGGCGCCAGGAGCAATCCTCTGCCTCCGGTGCTCGAGATGGCCGCCCGAACCTCCTTGAGCACGTCTTCGGGTGTGCCTTCGACCAACGTGCGCGCCTGGTCGATTCCGCCCATGGCCGCCCGGCCTGTCCTGTCCCGTCCCTCCGCCAGCGACGGGTTGCCGGGCTCGTGGACGGACCAGCTCAACGCGTGAGAACGCAGCGCCGACGCGAGCTCGAAATGGATCCTCGGGCCGCACAGATGCAGGACGTTGAACCACGCCCCGCCGGGCACTCCGTCGAGCACACGCAGATCGTGCGGAAGCGCCAGCCGCTCGTACTCCTCCATCGAGAGCAGGTCCGCAGAGGCGTACCCGGAGATCGCGTAGAAGATGCCGGCGGCGCCGGCCTCGACCGAGCGGGCCGCGAAATCGGCTAGGCCCACAGAGACGCGTTCGAGCGCCGCCCCCACAGCCTCCGGGTGCTCTCTGAGCTGGCCGGCAGCCCGGTGCTTGTCCTCGGCCAGCAGGTAGCCGGCCACGGTGAGCGGAGAGAACACCGTCTGGATCACCGGCACCGACGGGCCGAGCTCCTCGACGATCGTCCGTACGGCCTCCACCTGATCGCGGAGAGGAGGGGCGGTGGCGTCGGCCGATGGGAGCCGAGACCAGTCGGCCGGATCCCTCACGGCCGGGGAGACCGGTACGGGCGCGGTGCGGAAGTCGTCGGAGGGCCGGTACTCGGCGCCGAAGGCCTGAGCGAAGGAGCAGGCGCGCGGCTGGAGCTTGACGAAGTCCCATCCGTACTCGCGTTGCCTCGCAACGGTCACCGAAGCGAGGTCGTGAGGAGACCACTCCTCACGATACGTGTGGCCCCACCATGCGGCCGGAGGCCGGTCGGGCCGCTCGAGCGACAGCGCGGCGCGGACGCGCGCCTGGGAGTCCATCACCCCCGAGTCTAGGGGGACGGGGTGAAGCGAGCCTCTCCTACTCGCCCAGCCAGACGTACACCCTGACCTTGTTGCTCTTCCCGTGGCCCTCGATCCGGAACTGCACGCGGTGGGCGTTCTCCTGCTCGCCGTCGTTGATCGTCGTATGCCACTCGTACTTCATGACGCCGTTGTCGTTGATGGCCACCGTGGCCCAGCGCTCCCAGGTGTCGTCGTTCGGTCCCTTGTGCCAGACGCCGGCCTCCAGGTCCGCGTGCGGCGGCTGGACCTTGCCCTTGAAATGGACCGTCTGCCCGTACATGACCGAGACGGTCTGGGTGCACTCGCCCTTCTTCGTGTCGGACCCGCAGGCCCAGAACGAGTCCGGCACGTTGGCGGACGCCGGAACCGTCAGGCCGAGAATCAAAAAGAGCACCGCGATCGATCCCCAGCGCTTCATGCGCACCCCCTTCGCTCGACGCTTCGGTCGGAGACGCCTCGGTCGGAAGCGCTCCGGCCCAGAGGCTAGGCTAACCCGCAGCTTCCCACCGGGGCCGAAGGTCCCGGGTCCTCCGGCCTTGATCCGTCCTCGGCGCGGTTGACATGCTTCCCGGTGGAGGGGGTGACGCCGTGCGCCGCTACCTGCCCGTCCTGCTCGTATTGGGTCTGGTCGTGGGTCTCGCGGGTTCCTGTTCGGATGAAGATGGCGATTCCGAGAGCGAGGGCTGGCAACCATGTGAGCCGAGCTCCGAAGCGGTTCTCTACCCGAAGGGGCCGAAGAACGTCGTGCTACGGGTCGGCCAGCGCGGCGGGTTCCCCCCGCCCGCGTACATGCCCGATCCGCTTCCAGTCCTCACGTTGTACGGAGACGGACGCATGATCGGAATCGACGAGAGCACGGCCGACCAGCTCGTGCCCGGTCTGGCGGAACGGCAGCTCACCGAGCGCGAGCTCAACAAGCTCCTCCACGGCGCTGAGGTGGCCTGCCTGCTCGAGTTCGACTCGACCCTCGAGCTACCGGAGACCTACGACGTGCCTGGAGTCGCGTTCGAGGTGAACACCGGCTCCACAACCCACCTGACGTACGCGGTCGGGCTCGGGTGGAGCGAGATGGACCCGAACGTGCCCGACGATCAGAGGGAGCAGCGCGCGGCGCTCATCGGCTTCATGGACGACGCACTCGCGCTCCTCGAGGGCGCGACGCCGATCCCAACGGACCGGCTCGGCGTCTTCCTCTCGAGAGACGACGCCCCGCCGACCCCGAGCGACTGGCCGCAAGTGGGCTGGCCGCTGGACCGGCCACTTGCGGACTTCGGACAGGCGTCGCCGGAGGCGTATCCCGAGGTGCACTGCGCGATCGCCACGGGAAAGGACGCGAAGGCGCTCCTTGCCGTCCTCGAGGGCTTGCCGCCGGACCAGGCCCCGTACTGGCTGGAGGGCAGGAGCTGGTACCACGTGGAGCTGCGGCCGATGCTGCCGGACGAAGGGGACTGCGCGGCGCTCGTTGCCTAGACTCCAGCCACAAGGGGGCATGACTCATGCGCTTGAAGAGGCTCCGCCGCCGTGCCGGCGGCGTCGAGGATCACCGTGGGGAGTCGCCCGGACTGGGCGGAGGCGGGCTGGGCGGCCTGAGCGGAATGGGCCTTCCCGTCGGCGGCGGGCTCGGCGTCGTTGTCGTCCTGATCATCATCGTGGCACTCCAGTACTGCGGCAGCGGCGGCCTGGGGATCCCCACCGGGGGGCTCGACGACCTGGGCGGAGCGTCGTCGGCGGCTTCGGGCCAGACCGGCCCCGATCCCGACGCGAAGCTCGTCGAGTTCATGGACGCAGTGTTCGACGACGTCCAGATCACCTGGGAAGAGGACATCTTCAAGCCGTCCGGCATGGAGTACAAGGACACCTCGCTCGTGCTGTTCACCGACCGGGTCATGTCCGGTTGCGGGGCGGCGTCCTCGGCTATGGGCCCGTTCTACTGCCCGGCCGACCAGAAGGTGTACCTCGACCTCGGCTTCTTCAAGGTGCTCGAGCAGCAGTTCGGCGTGGCGGGCGACTTCGCGGAGGCCTACGTGATCGCCCACGAGATCGGCCACCACATCCAGACGCTCCTCGGAACGAACGCGGCGGTGCAGCGGAAGGCCCGGGCGGAGCCGGACCTCGCCAACGAGCTGTCGGTCCGTCTGGAGCTTCAGGCCGACTGCTTCGCCGGGGTGTGGGGAGCCTCCGTCTACGCGCGAGGGGCCATCGATCCCGGTGACATCGAGGAGGGGCTCAACGCCGCCGCGGCCGTCGGGGACGACCGGATCCAGCAGAAGACCCAGGGACGGATCGACCCCGAGACGTTCACGCACGGGACGTCCGCTCAGCGCGTCAAGTGGTTCCGCACCGGCTTCGACACCGGTCAGCCTTCGGCGTGCGACACGTTCAACCAGGACATCTAGCGACGTGGGGCTCAGGCGCTGGATCTACGAGCGGGCCTACCAGAGCGGCCACAGCGCGCGGTGGGACACGGGGGTGACCCCGCCCGAGGTGGTCGAGGCCATCGAGGGCATGGAGCCCGGCCGGGCCCTTGATCTCGGGTGCGGGACGGGGACCAACGTGATCTACCTCGTGCAGCACGGGTGGTTCGCGACCGGCGTCGACTTCTCGGCGCACGCGATCGATTCCGCCCGCCGCAAGTCCGACTGGGTCTCGGGCGCGGAGTACTACGAGGGCGACGTGAGCAAGCTGTCCGAGCTCGGGATCAACGGCCCGTTCGACTTCGTGCTCGACATCGGTTGCTACCACGGCCTTTCCTCGAGCCAGCAGGAT
>JBFMCN010000031.1:0-18781 GCA_040754475.1 Actinomycetota bacterium
CCTCAGTATCGCTTTCATGGGGGCGGTGATGTACTTCTTCATAATCCGCCCCCAGCGCAACAGGGTCCGGCAGCAGCAGGCCTTGCAGTCGGGCATCGAGGTTGGGGATGAGGTCATGACCTCATCCGGCATCTTCGCCACGGTGGTGGAGATCGACGACGACAACGAGACGGTCGTCTTGGAGATCGCCCCCGGCACGGAGGTTCGCATGCTGCGGCGAGCCATCACGCAGCGGCTGTTCGAGGAGCCCGACGCTGACGAGGACTACTCGGATGAGGAACTCGACCAGGACGAGGACTACTCGGAGGAAGAGTCCGGCGAAGAGGAGGCCGACAACCAGCCGTGAAGGCTCATGGGGAACAGTCCCCGAAGGCGCCGCCTCGGATCGATGCGCCGTCCGAGGGCAGTGGTGAGCCGGCTGTGGAGGCGGTCCAGGGCCTCACGATCGAGAGGGTTCAGGGCAACCCGGAGCTGTCGGCCTTCATCACGGCGGCCGACAGGGTCATGGAGGGCCTCGGGTACACCGAGCACGGTTTCCGGCACGCGAACCTGACCGCACGCATCGCCTACAACGTCCTGAAGAGGTCCGGCTTCGACGAGAACACGGCGAACCTTGGCTGCGTCGCGGGGTACCTGCATGACGTGGGGAACATGCTCACGCGGGAAGCTCACGGGCAGACCGGCGGCGTGCTCGTCTACCACGCCCTCAGAGACCAGGTGTCCAGTTCGGACCTCGCGACGGTCGTCGCGGCGATCGCGAACCACGAGGAGGAGAACGGCTACGCCGTGTCGCCGGTGTGCGCCGCCGTCATCCTGGCCGACAAGTCCGACGTGCACCGCAGCCGCGTCCGCAAGTCCGGCCAGATCCAGTTCGACATCCACGACCGGGTGAACTTCGCTGCCGAGCAGTCGTTCCTCCGCGTGGACTCGGCCGCCAAGACCGTCACCCTCGAGCTCACTATCGACACCGAGATCAGCCAGGTGATGGAGTACTTCGAGATCTTCCTCGGCCGCATGCAGATGTGCCGCAGGGCGGCGGAGGTCCTGGACTGCAGGTTCAAGCTCACGATCAACGGCGCAGAGCTGGCATGAGATCCACGCGCAACCTCTGGCTCTCGGTGGGCTTCGTGGCGATCCTCGTGATCGGGTCGATCGCGGCGTTCGCTGCGGGAACGAAGCCGGTCCTCGGCCTGGACCTCGAGGGAGGCGTCTCGGTGATCCTTCAGGCGCCGGCGGGGACGCCAAAGGACGTCATGGACCGGGCGCTCGAGAACATCCGGAACCGCGTCGACGCGTTCGGCGTCAGCGAGCCGTTGCTGTTCGTCTCGGGGAACACGATCGAGGTGCAGCTCCCAGGGCTCGCCCGCGGCACGATCGAGCTCCGGGCCAAGGATCAGTACTGCCTCCTCGGCGCCGCGGGGGCGAGCTACGGATGCTACCCGACTCGATCCGCAGCTCAGGAGTCGCTCGACGCCGTGGACGTGGCCCCTGCCGTTCAGGAGGTGTGCCTCACGGGGCTCGGCCCGGATGCGAACGTCTGCTACGGCACGGAGAAGCAGGCGAAGGCCGCGATAGGGGCCATCAAGGTCGTTCCGGCGTCGAAGGCCTCACCCGCTCCCTCGCCATCGCCGTCCCCCGGCTCGGGGCAGTACTGCCTGAACGGGACCGGACTGGCCTCACCTCCATGCGACTACGACACGAAGGAGGAGGCAACCGCCGCGCTGGCGGCCATCGGCATGCAGCCGACGATCCAATACTGCCTCCAGGGCGCAGGTGGCCGGACCCTCCAGGACGCCGCAGGAGAAGCGGCATGCGTCGACACGTTCCCGGCCGCCCAGGAGATGCTGGGCGGGATCCGGAACACTTCCAAGACGGGGCAGTACTGCGTGTTCAGCTCTGCGGGCAAGGGCCTCGGATGCTTCCTCACCCGTGAAGAGGCACAGGCGAGGCTCCAGCAGACCGGGCAGCAGCGGCTCATCCAGGTGATCGGGACGACGGCGCGGCTCGAGCAACGCCAGGTGCTCGAGATCCTCACACCGGGCACCACGGGCTACAAGGCAGCAGTCGCCCAGTGCACGACGGAGGACGAGCGGCAGACGGCCGCATGCTCGTTCGGAGCGCTCAAGGACGAGATCGTCGTCTTCATTGCGTCTGACGGGAAGACCAAGTACAGGCTCGGCCCGGTCCGTGTGACCGGCGACATGATCAACAAGGCCGCGGCCGTCTATGACACCGGCAGCCAGACGAGCGTCGGCACCGGCTGGCAGATCGATTTCACGCTGACGTCGGCCGGCTCGGAGGCCTTTGGCGCCGTGACCTCGGAGCTCTCAACCCAGACGGAACCGCTGAACCAGCTCGCCATCGTCGTGGACGCGAAGGTGATCTCGGCTCCGGTGGTCCAGGAGGAGATCACCGGCCAAGGCGTGATCACCGGCAGCTTCACTCAAGCACGCGCGAAGGACCTCGCGACTCAGCTGAACGCGGGCGCGCTGCCCGTCAACCTCAAGACCCAGCAGGTGCTCACCGTGAGTCCGACGCTCGGCAGCGCGTCCCTCCGGGAAGGCTTGATCGCGGGCATCGTCGGGCTAGTGATCCTCGCGCTCTACCTGCTCTTCTACTACCGGCTGCTCGGCGTCGTCGCATTCATGGGGATGAGCGTCTGGGCCCTTCTTGCATTGGCATTGGTCTCGCTCGCGGGTCGCGCCTTCGGTTACGCGCTGACGCTTGCGGGCGTCGCCGGATTGGTGATCTCACTCGGCGTTGCCGCGGACTCCTACATAGTCTTCTTCGAGCGGCTGAAGGACGAGGTCCGCCACGGCAAGACGCCGCGCTCGGCCGTCCAGCCGGCCTTCAAGCGCGCGTACAAGACGATAGTCGCGGCCGACATCGTCACGGCCCTCGCCGCGATCATCCTGTACGTGACCGCCGTCAGCTCCGTCCGCGGGTTCGCCCTGACACTCGGCGTGGCGACCGCCCTGGACCTGTTCGTCGTCTACTTCTTCAAGCGGCCGATCGTCTTCCTGATCGCGCGGAGCGACCGGCTGGTCAACCTCCACGGGTTCGGCCTGACGAGCGGGGTCGCGGGAGAGCCGTTGCCCGGCGAGCCCGTGCCGGCCGCCGGAGGCTCGAAGTGAACTACCGCGAGGCCGTCGCCACTTTCCGGGGTCACCGCGTCCCTCACTTCCGGATCATCCAGAACCGAAGGTGGTGGTTCATGGTCTCCGGGGCGGTCATCGTCCTGTCCGTCCTGGGGCTCGGGGTGCGGGGTCTCAACATGTCGATCGACTTCGAGGGCGGGTCGCAGATCACGTTGGAGGATCGCAGGGGTGTCAGCGTCGATGAGGTCCGTTCGCTCCTGGCGGGGCCGCCGTACAACCTTGGTGAGTCCGAGGTCCAACTGGTCGGCGGGAACCAGATCTCGATCCGTACTAGGTCGCTGACGGAGCTGACGACGAGCGAGCGCACGCAGCTGATCCGGGCGCTTGCCAGGAGCGCGGGCGTGAGCGTCGACGATGTGAGCGTGAAGGTCGTCGGTCCCACCTGGGGCGGCGAGATCTCGCGCAAGGCGGTCCAGGGCCTGATCGTCGTCCTGGTTGCGATCACCGCGTACATCACGTTCCGGTTCGAATGGAAGATGGCGATCGGGGCGATCATCGCGCTGGTCCACGACGTCGTGATCACGGCCGGCGTGTACGCGCTCGTGGGGCGGGAGGTCACGCCGGCCACCGTGATCGCGATCCTCACGATCCTCGGGTTCTCGCTCTACGACACCGTCGTCATCTACGACAAGATCAAGGAGAACACCGAGTCCCCGGTGATGCTGGCCAAGGACACCTACGCGGGCGTTGTGAACACCTCGCTGAACCAGGTGCTCATGCGCTCGGTGAACACCTCGCTGGTCGTCGTCTTCCCGATCCTCTCGCTGCTGCTCTTCGGTGGGGACACGCTGAAGGATTTCGCCTTCGCCATGCTGATCGGCACGATCACGGGCGCGTACTCGTCGATCTTCGTGGCCTCGCCGATCCTCGCCGTCCTCAAGGAGCGGGAGCCGAAGTACGCGCAGATACACGCCAGAACGTCCGCTCGTGAGGCGACCCGGCCGCTCCGCGCCGTACCGGAACGCGAGGCGCTGGCAGTCGAACCGGAGGAGGCGGACCAGGAGGCCGTGCCGACACCCGTCGGCGCCGCTGCGGCAACGAGGGCCGCGGCTCGCTCCGGAGCCCCGCGGTCCGGTCAATCGCGGCCGCATGCGAAGGGTAAGAGGAAGGCCCCCGCGAAACGGAGGCGGAGGTAGGGATGGACATAGAAGAGATCAAGGCGCTCGTACGTGACGTCCCGGACTTCCCCCAGAAGGGCGTCGTCTTCAAAGACATCACACCGCTGCTGGCCGACGAGATCGCATTCTCGACCGTGATCGACCTCATCGTCGTCCACTTCGGCCGGGGGAACGTCGACAAGGTCGTCGGGATCGAGGCGCGCGGATTCATACTCGCTTCGCCGGTCGCGTACCATTTCGGAGCCGGGTTCGTCCCGGTCCGCAAGGAGGGCAAGCTGCCTTGGGAAACCGAGGCCGCCGAGTGCCGGCTCGAGTACGGGACCGCCGTCCTTGAGATCCACAAGGACGCCGTGAAGCCCGGAGAGCGGGTTCTGATCGTGGACGATGTCCTCGCAACCGGAGGTACGGCGAAGGCTGCGGCCGAACTCGTGGAGCGGATCGGCGGCAAGGTCGTCGGGATCGCCTGCCTCGCCGAGCTCGACTTCCTGAAGGGGCGGAGCAAGCTCGACGGCTACGACCTCTTCACGCTCCTCAACTACTGAGTGGGGGCGTCCCGGCTACACTGGCCCTCCGAGGAGGCGTGCCGTGGACGCCCGTGAGCAGGTCAAGACCGAGAAACGCGGCGGGCTCCTCTCCCGCTTGCGCTCGGGCGAGCCCGAACCGCCCCGGGACGCTTTCGACGCGTTGCTGCGAGCGATCAAGAGCTACAACGACAGGGCGGACCTGAAAGAGATCGAGCGCGCCTATCGGTTCGCCGCGGCCGCTCACGAGGCCCAGAAGCGGCTGTCGGGCGACGACTTCATCTCGCACCCGCTGGCGGTGGCGCAGATCCTGGCCGATCTTGGGCTCGACACGACCACCCTCGTCGTCGCGCTGCTGCACGACACGGTCGAGGACACCGAGGTCACGTTGGAACAGATCGACGAGGGGTTTGGGCCTGAGGTTGCCCGGCTGGTGGACGGGCTCACGAAGCTCGAGCACATCAGGTTCAGGAGTCGGGAGCAGGAGCAGGCTGAGAACGTCCGCAAGATGATCGTGGCGATGGCCGGCGACATCCGCGTTCTCCTGGTCAAGCTCGCCGACCGCCTCCACAACGTGCGGACGCTCGCGCCGCTCCCGGCGGACCGGCAACGCCGCGTCGCTACGGAGACGCTCGAGATCTACGCGCCGCTCGCACACCGCCTCGGGCTCCAGCAGATGAAGTGGGAGATGGAGGATCTGTCGTTCAAGACGTTGAACCCGGGGCCGTACCGCGAGATAGCGAACCTGGTCGAGAAGCGGCGCGGCGAGCGGCAGCAGTACATAGAGGGCGTGCTGGAGGCCGCGCGGGCAAGGATCAAGGATGCCGGTGTCCGCGCTGAGGTCGAGGGGCGCCCGAAGCACCTCTACTCGATCTACGAGAAGATGATCCTCGGGGGCAAGGAGTTCAACGAGATCTACGATCTTGCCGGCGTCCGTGTCCTCGTCGGCTCCGTCCGGGACTGCTACGCGGCTCTCGGCGCGATCCACTCCCTGTGGAAGCCGGTTCCCGGACGCTTCAAGGACTACGTCGCGATGCCCAAGTCGAACATGTACCAGTCCCTTCACACCACGGTCGTGGGACCGCAGGGCCGGCCGATCGAGGTGCAGATCCGCACGAGGGAGATGCACCGCACCGCTGAGTTCGGCATCGCGGCGCACTGGCGATACAAGGAAGGGCGCGAGGGGAAGAAGGCGAAGGAGGCGGCCGACCTCGCGTGGCTCGGTCAGATGCTCGAGTGGCTGAAGGACATGGCCGATCCGCGCGAGTTCATGGAGGGGCTGAAGATCGACCTCTACGGGGGGCAGGTGTTCGTGTTCACCCCCAAGGGCGACGTGGTCAACCTCCCCGCGGGCGCGACGCCGGTCGACTTCGCGTACGCGATCCACACCGAGGTCGGGCACCGGACCATCGGTGCGAAGGTGTCGGGCAAGCTGGTTCCACTCGACTACGAGCTGCGGACCGGCGACACGGTCGAGATCCTCACGTCGAAGGCGCAGGGCGAGGGACCCTCGCAGGACTGGCTGAAGTTCGTGGTCACTCCGCGTGCACGGAACAAGGTTCGCCAGTGGTTCTCGCGCGAGCGCCGGGAGGACGCGCTCGAGGAGGGGCGTGACGCGCTCCACCGGATCATGCGGAAGCAGAACGTGCCGTTCAAGCGCCTGGCCACGGAGGCATCTCTCGTCCAGCTCGCCGAGGAGATGAAGTTCCCGGACCTCGAGTCCCTCTACGTCGCCGTGGGGGAGGGGCACGTCTCGCCGCAGTCCATCGTGGCGCGGCTCACGCGCATCGTGTCGGGGACCACTGAGGCCGACGTCACCGAGGTCCCTCTGGCGCGGCCGGTGGAGCTCGGCCAGCCCGACATCACTTCGGGCGTTGTCGTGCCAGGCTCGGTCGATGTATGGGTCCGCCTGGCTCGTTGCTGCACGCCGGTTCCCGGGGACGAGATCATGGGGTTCGTCACACGCGGACGGGGCGTCTCGGTCCACCGGCCGGACTGCCCGAACGCGAAGGCCCTTGCGAGGCAGGCCGAGCGGCTCATCGAGGTGTCGTGGCGAGCCGGCAAGCCGACCTCCTTCGTCGTGGCGATCAAGGTCGAGGCGCTCGATCGTACGCGCCTGCTCTCGGACGTGGCGACGGTCCTGTCCGACCACCACGTCAACATCATCTCGGCCACCTCGGTCCTGGGGCGCGACCGGATCACGACGCTCCGGTTCACGTTCGAGCTTGCGGACATCGCACACCTGGCGCAGGTGCTGACCGCCGTCAAGAAGGTCGAGAACGTCTACGACGCGTATCGCGTCGTGCCCCGTTAGGCCATGAGAGTCGTTCTTCAGCGCGTGGCGAGCGCCCGGGTTCGTGTGCGGCGTGAGACCGTGGCCGAGATCGGGCGAGGCTTCCTGCTCTTGGTCGGCGTCGGTGCCGACGACGGGTTCGGGGAGTACGACCGCCTCGCGGAGAAGGTCTTCAACCTGCGGGTCTTCGAGGACGAACAGGGCAAGATGAACCTCTCGCTCACCGATGTCGGGGGGGAGATCCTCGTCGTTCCCCAGTTCACGCTCTACGGCGACGTGCGGCGGGGCAGGCGTCCGTCGTGGGTGGGGGCAGCGCCGCCCGAGATCGCCGCCGACCGCGTCGAGGCCTTCGCGCGGGCGCTCGAGGCGAGAGGGGCGAGGGTCGCCCGGGGAGCGTTCCGCGAGCACATGGAGGTCCAGCTCACGAACGACGGCCCGGTGACGCTGGTGATCGACGCTGCTGATCTCTGAACGGCGCGCCGACCCGTCAGCGCTTGCCGTCGACCTCCGAGCGCCTGGAACGGGCGAAGGTCGCCAACCGATAAGATTGCCGCCCGATGTACCTGGACGCTCTCTCCGACAACTGGGGCCAGACGAACTGCTGGCTGGTCGGCGCCGACGGGACCGACGACGCGGTCGTCGTCGACCCGGGATTCACTCCCGAGCGGGTGCGGGCCATGCTCGAGTCCGGGGGCAAGCGGCCAGTGGCCGTACTCGCGACGCACGGCCACATCGACCACATCGGAGCTGCGCGGGAGTTGTGTGGCGACGAACTGGCGCTCTACATCCATGAAGCCGACGCGCTCGCGCTCACCGATCCCGAGGGCTGGGGTGCGGGGTTTCCGGCACCGCCGGTTCAGGTGAAGGACGTTCGCACGGTGGTTGGTGGCGACGTCCTCACATTCGCGGGGTTCAGGATCGAGGTCGTCCACACTCCGGGGCACACTCCTGGGAGCGTCTGCCTTCTAACGGACGGCTGGGTGCTCTCGGGCGATCTTGTGTTCGCGGGGGCGATCGGGCGGAGCGACTTTCCGAACTCGTCGCCCGAGGACATGGTCCGGAGCCTGCAGTGGTTTCTCGAGCTTCCCGATCCACTCGATGTGTTCCCCGGCCACGGGCCGCGGACAACCGTGGGCCGCGAGAGATCGCGTAACCCGTTCCTGCTGGAGCTGACCTAGATGGACCTGGCTCCGCCCCGAGGCACGCTCGACCTCCTGCCGCCTGCCGGCGGCCGGATGCGCGCGCTCTACGACCGGGCGGCCGAGCTGGCGCGCCGTTACGGCTACCGGTACGTGGAAACCCCCGTCTTCGAGAGCACCGATCTCTTCTCGGCGACGTTGGGGCAGACGAGCGACGTCGTCTCGAAGGAGATGTACACGTTCAGGGATCGCAGGGGAAGGTCCCTGTCCCTCCGGCCGGATGGGACCGCGCCGGTGATGCGCGCCTACCTCTCCAAGCGCAGGCGCGGCGAGACTCCGCCGGCGTTCAAGGCCTACTACCTGACCCGGATGTACAGGTACGGCCGGCCGCAGGCCGGGCGCTACCGAGAGCATCGTCAGTTCGGCGTGGAGGTCTTCGAGGTCGCCGACGCGCGCGCGGACGTCGAGGTGGTCGTGCTCGGCGACGAGTTTCTGCGATCACTCGGCCTCGCCCACTACGAACTCCAGATCAACTCGATCGGCGACGACGTATGCCGGCCCGCCTACCGCGAGGAGTTGAGCGAGTTCCTCCGAGAGAACCGCAAGCGGCTCCGCGACGAACACAAGGACCGGTTCGAGGACAACCCGCTTCGGATCCTGGACTGCAAGGACGAGGCCTGCCGGGAGGTCGCCGCGAAGGCGCCGAAGATGACCGACCGCCTCTGCGACGGCTGTCGGGGGCACTTCGACGCCGTGGTCGTGGGGTTGGAGGCGGAGGGCCTCAAGCCCGTGGTCACACCTACGCTGGTGCGAGGCCTCGACTACTACACGCGGACGGCGTTCGAGTTCGTCAGCCAGGTGCTGTCGCAGGCGCAGGCCACCCTGTTCGGCGGCGGGCGGTACGACGGTCTTGCGGAGGCGCTCGGCGGGCCGCACGTCCCGGGGGTGGGCTTTGGGATGGGACTCGAGCGAGTGCTTCTCGCGCTCGAGGACGAGGGCCTGGCGCCCCCGGGGGAGCCCGCGCTGGAGGCGTTCGTCGTCGGGTTCGGCGAGGCCGGCCGGGCGACCGCGCGCGACCTGCTCAGGCTCCTGCGCGCCGCGGGTGTGCCGTCGGACGCGGCTTTCGAGGAGCGTCCGCTCGGTACGCAGCTGAGGATGGCCAACCGGGCGGGGGCGACGTGGGCGGTGATCGTCGGAGAAGAGGAGGCGACTGCCGGCACTGCGACGGTTCGGCGCCTGGCGGATGGATCTCAGGAGACGGTGCCGCAGGCCGAGGTGGTCGAGCGGATCCGGAGGCGGGATGGCTGACCTCTCCACGTCCATGCGAACGCACGCGTGCGGCGAGCTCCGCGCCGAGCACACCGGGACGGCGGTCACGCTCTGCGGGTGGGTGGCCAGGCAGCGGGACCACGGCGGCGTGACCTTCATCGACCTCAGGGACCGCGAGGGCCTCATCCAGCTCGTGTTCCATCCGGACGATGCGCCACAGGCGCACGCGGCAGCCCAGCAGCTGAAGAGCGAGTGGGTCGTACGAGTGACCGGCAATGTTCGCCCACGGCCCGAGGGAACCGTCAATCCGAACATACCAACGGGCGAGGTCGAGGTGGTCGCGACGGCCGTCGAGGTGCTGTCGGTTTCGGAGACACCCCCGTTCCCCATCGAGGACCGGATCGAGGTCTCCGAGGAGCTGCGCCTCAAGTACCGCTACCTGGATCTCCGGCGCCCCGAGATGACCCGCATACTCCGACTCCGACACCAGATAAGCCATGTCATCCGCGACCACATGGACGCGCTCGGCTTCCTCGAGGTCGAGACTCCGATCCTGACACGCAGCACACCCGAAGGCGCCCGCGACTTCCTCGTGCCCTCGAGGCTGTGGCCGGGCACGTTCTACGCGCTGCCTCAGTCGCCACAGCAGCTCAAGCAGCTTCTGATGGTCGCGGGGCAGGACCGCTACTACCAGATCGTGCGGTGTCTGCGCGACGAGACTCCGAGGGCGGACCGCAGCCTCGAGTTCACGCAGCTCGACGTCGAGATGTCGTTTGCCTCCGAGGTGGACGTCTTCGCGGTCATCGAACCGCTCTACGCGAGGATCGTCCGCGAGACGCAGGGAGCAGAAGCCCCGACGCCGTTCCCGCGGATGACGTACGAGGAGATGACGTCCCGCTACGGGACGGACAAGCCCGACCTGCGGTACGGCATGGAGCTGGCCGACCTTGGAGGGGTCTTCGCGGGTACGGGCTTTCGGGCGTTCGCCTCGGCCACGGCATCCGGCGGCGTGGTGAAGGGCTTGGCAGCTCCCGGTGGTGCGGCGCTCTCCAGAAGGGAGCTCGACGACCTGGTTCAGGTGACGAAGGAGCGTGGTGCCGCGGGCCTGGTCTGGCTGGTGGTGGAAGAAGGGGGGATTCGCTCGCCGGCCGAGAAGCACCTGTCGGCGGAGGAGATCGAGGGCACGATCGGACTGACCGGCGCCGGGCCCGGCGACCTGGTGCTGATCGTGGCCGACCGCGCCGATCGAGCGAACGTTGCCCTCGACGCGCTTCGGCGCCAGATGGCCCGGCGCCTTGGCCTCGTCCCGGAAGGCCGGTGGGCTTTCTGCTGGATGACGGAGCCGCCCCTGTTCGAGTGGAGCGAGGACGAGGATAAGTGGGTTAGCGTGCACCACCCGTTCACGGCGCCAGCGGACCCGTCGGACCTCGACCCGGCCACTGCGAAAGCGCGGGCGTACGACCTGGTGCTGAACGGGTTCGAGATGGGCGGGGGAAGCATCCGGATTCACGACCCTGAGGTCCAGCGCCGGATCTTCAAGGTCCTGGGTCTGTCTGCGGGGGAGACCGAGGAGAAGTTCGGCCATCTGATACGAGCGTTCCGGTACGGACCTCCACCGCACGGCGGCATCGCCATGGGACTGGACCGGATCGTGATGCTGATGGCCGGCAAGGAGGCGATCCGCGACGTGACGGCGTTCCCGAAGGCGCAGTCGGGCGCCGACCCGCTCACCGGGGCGCCCGCGCGGGTCTCCGACGAACAGCTCAGGGAGCTGGGGATCAGGCTGGCGGCGCCGTCGAAGGCGAAGGAGACGGACTGATGGACGAGCTGAACGACTTCGACCTGGAGCTGCTACGCGAATCCAACTACGCGGAGGTCGTGACGCTGAACGAGGATGGGTCGCCCCACGCGACCATCACGTGGGTCGATGCGCTCGAGGGCGACATCCTGGTGAACACCGCGCAGGGGCGCAAGAAGGACCGCAACATGCGCCGGGACCCTCGAGTGGCCGTCCTTGTGATGAAGAACGACGATGCCTACCACTGGATGTCCGTGCGGGGGGCCGTCGTCGACCGGGTCACGGGGCCGGAAGCCGAATCTCACATCGACGCCCTCTCCCACAAGTACGACGGGGAGCCCTGGACCCCGGTCGCCGGGCAGGTCCGCGTCATCTACCGGATCCGCCCGGACCACATCGTGCGCTACGGCGACTGAGGGCGAGATGGCCGAGGCCCCCCTTGCGGCCCGGAGGCGCCCCCGTAGGTTCGACGAGTTCGTCGGGCAATCGCACTTGCTGGGTCCCGGAAGGGCGCTCACGATGCTCCTCGAGGGCGGGCACCTTCCATCGCTCTTGCTCTGGGGTCCGGCCGGAACCGGGAAGACGACGCTCGCATATCTGCTGGCCGACGCGGTCGGAGCCGAGCTCGTCCAGCTCTCGGCCGTCTCCTCCGGTGTGGCGGACGCCCGCAAGGTCATGGAGGGCGCGAAGGGCGGGCTCCTCAAGACGGTCTTGTTCGTCGACGAGGTCCATCGCTGGAGCAAGTCACAGCAAGACGTCCTGCTGCCGGCGGTGGAGGACGGCACGATCACGCTGATCGGGGCGACGACCGAGAACCCCTACTTCTCGCTGGTCACGCCCCTACTGTCGAGGTGCATGGTGCTCCGCCTCGAGCCGCTGGCGGATACCGAGGTCAGAACGCTCCTCGGTCGAGCGCTCGCCGACGAGGAGCGAGGGCTCGGGAAGCTCGGCGTGGATGTCGCCGACGAGGCGCTGGGTCACCTGATCGAGATCGCCGGGGGCGACGCGCGGGTGGCCTTGACCGGCCTCGAGGCAGCCGTGTTGGCGGCGAAGGCTGCAGGCAAGAGCAGCGTGAGCCTCGACCTGGCCGCCGACGCGGTTCAGAAGAAGGCCATCGTCTACGACCGGCAGGGCGATGCCCACTTCGACGTGATCTCGGCGTTCATCAAGAGCATCCGCGGCTCCGACCCCGACGCCGCGCTGTTCTGGCTGTCGCGGATGCTCGAGGCGGGGGAGGACCCGCGCTACATCGCGCGACGGATGGTCGTCCACGCCTCCGAGGACATTGGTCTCGCGGATCCGAGGGCCCTCCTGGTGGCCGTTGCCGCCGCCCAGGCCGTGGAGTACGTCGGGCTGCCCGAGGCCCGTCTGAATCTGGCCGAGGCAGCCATCTACCTCGCACGAGCGCCCAAGTCCAACAGCGTGGTGGCGGCCCTCGGGCGGGCGCGGCAGGATGCCGCCTCGAGCGATCCGGTGCCCCTGCATCTCAAGGAACCCGGGCACCCGGCCTTGAAGAAGCTCGGTTACGGCAAGGGCTACAAGTACCCCCACGACTTCCCGGGGCACGTGGTCGAGCAGCAGTACCGGCCCGTCCGCTTCGAGGGGAAGCGCTACTACGAGCCCTCGGGCGAGGGCGAGGAGAGCCCGAAGCCCAGCCGTGAGTCAGACTAGCCCCGGGGCGACGCCCGGCCCACCGTCGTGACGGGGGCGGGTGATTGGACGGGTGCTCCGCAACGCTGGGTATGATGCCCGAGCCTGTGACGCCAACCCACAAGGAGTGAGCCGATGGCCGTTCTGGCTGCTAGCTCCGGAGACGTTGCGCTGATCATCCTGGCCGTCTTCTGGGGTCTGCTGGTCCTGTTCCTGTGCGTCGTGCTGCTGAACACGTTCCGCGTGCTCGAGAGCACGAAGCTGCTGATCGACGGCGTCCGTGAGGAGACCGTGCCGCTCCTGTCGGAGGTCCGCACCTCGGTCGTCAAGGCCAATGCCGAGATCGACCGCGCCGACGGGATGCTGGAATCGGCGGGCAAGATCGTGGCCCGCGTCGAGAAGGTCTCGTCGCTGGTGGGGGAGGCCGCCACCACCCCGCTCGTCAAGGCGATCTCGTTCGGCACCGGCGTGTCGAAGGCGGTCTCGCGGTTCCGGGGGGGCAAGAAGAAGTGAAGCGGATCTTCTGGCTTGCCGTCGGCCTCGGCGCTGGGGTGGCCGGGGCCATCATGACGGCGCGCTTCGCCCGCAGGCAGATGGAGAAGGTCGCGCCGTCGAACCTGGCTCGCCAGGCCCGCGGTGGGCTGCTGGAATTCTCTAAGCTCGTCTCGGAGTCGATGGCCGAGGGCAAGCGCGCGATGCGAGAGAAGGAAGAGGAGCTTCGCAGGAACCCGCCGGTAGACTAGCCGCGCGATGGACGGCCGGCGGATCCGTGAGACGTTCCTGCGCTTCTTCGAGGAGCGCGGCCACCGCCGGGTGCCGTCCTCGTCGTTGATCCCGCCGCCCGAGTCGGGTCTGTTGCTCACCAACGCCGGGATGAATCAGTTCATCCCTTACTTCCTCGGGCACGTGCCCGCCCCGTTCCCGCGGGCGACCAGCGTCCAGAAGTGCTTCCGTGCCGTGGACATCGACAACGTCGGCCACACGGCACGGCATCTCTCGATGTTCGAGATGCTCGGCAACTTCTCGTTCGGCGACTACTTCAAGCGCGAGTCGTGTGGGTGGGGATTCGAGCTCGTCACCGAGGGCTTCGGGATCGAACCCGACCGGCTGTGGGTGTCGGTTTTCGAGACCGACGACGAGGCGATCGGGATCTGGGAGGAAGTCGGCATCCCGAGCGACCGGATAGTCCGGCGGGGCAAGGCCGACAACTACTGGTGGACGCACGCCGCCGGACCGGCCGGCCCGTGCTCCGAGGTGTTCGTCGACCGGGGGGCCAAGTACGGGCCCGAGGGTGGACCCGCCGTCGACGAGGAGCGTTTCCTCGAGATCTGGAACCACGTCTTCATGCAGGAGGAGGTCGACGATCGGGCGAACGTCGTCGGAGACCTGCCTGCCAAGAACATCGACACGGGTTCGAGCCTCGAGCGGGTCGCGATCGTCCTCCAGGAAGTCGACAACATCTTCGAAACGGACTTGTTCCGGCCGCTCCTCGAGGTTGCCGAGTCCCTGTCGGGCAGGCGTCACGGCGAGGACGAACAGGCGGACGTCTCGCTGAAGGTCATCGCGGAGCACGGCCGAGCGACCACGTTCCTGATCGCGGACGGCGTGCTGCCGTCCAACGAGGGGCGCGGCTACGTCCTGCGACGCGAGCTCCGGCGTGTGGTGAGCCACGCCCGTCGGCTCGGCATCGAGCGCGAGGTCATGCCGCGGCTTGTCGAAACGACGATCGAGGAGTTCGGCGAGGCGTACCCGGAGCTGGTCGAGAACCGCGCCTACGTGGAACAGGTGGCCGCGTCGGAGGAGGAGCGCTTCGCTGCCACGCTCCGTCAGGGGATGGTCCTGTTCGAGACGGAGGTCGAGCGAGCCAAGCCGTCCGGGGTGCTGCCCGGAGACGTCGTCTTCAAGCTGCACGACACCTTCGGATTCCCGAGGGAGCTCACTCGTGAGCTGGTCGAGGACGTGGGCCTGTCCGTGGACGAGGAGCGCTTCGAAGCTCTCATGACCGAGCAGAAGGAGCGCGCGAAGAAGGCGGCGAGGAAGGAACGGCTGGGGGAGGACGTAGCAGCCGTAGCGGCCTCCGCCGGTCGCACCGAGTTCGTCGGCTACGAGACTCTCGAGCTGGACGCACGCCTTTTCGCCGTGCTGACCGACGCGGGCCGCGTCGAGGTCGCCGGTGAAGGGGAGGAGGTCCGGCTGGTCCTCGACCGGACCCCGTTCTTTGCGGAGTCCGGCGGCCAGATCGGCGACCACGGATACGTGCGCACGCAGGGAGGCATCGTACGGATCGTCGACTCGCAGTGGGGGCCGGGCGACGTCGTCGTGCACGGCGGCATCGTCCAGTCCGGGGAGGTGCGAAGCGGCGAGGACGCCCACGCCGAGGTCGATCGCATCCGGCGCGAGGCGACGGCGCGCTCCCACACGGCGACGCACGTCGTGCACTGGACCCTGAAGCACGTGCTCGGCGACCACGCACGGCAGGCCGGGTCCCTGGTGGCCCCGGGTCGCCTGCGGTTCGATTTCCCGCACCACTCGCCCGTGCCCCGAGACGTCCTAGAGCAGGCCGAGGAGATCGCGAACCGAAGGCTTGCGGAGGACGCGCCGGTCACGATCTACGAGGCCACGTTCGAGGAGGCCAAGAACCAGGGCGCCGTCGCGCTGTTCGGCGAGAAGTACGGCGAGTTTGTGCGAGTCGTCGAGGTCGGCGACTACTCGATCGAGCTGTGCGGGGGCACGCACGTCGCACGAACCGGGAACGTAGCTCTGGTGAGGATCCTCGGCGAGGCGAGCATCGGCGCCGGGATGCGACGTGTCGAGGCGCTGGTCGGGCCCGACGCGCTGAAGGAGATCAACGTCGAACGCGGGCTCCTCCACGCCGTCGTCGACGCGCTGGGCGCCGGCGACCCCCACACCGCGCCCGAGCGGGCACGCCAACTCGTCGAGCAGGTCAAGCGCCTCGAGAGCGAGCTCGGGAAGATCAGAAGGGGCGACCTGAAGGGCCGGATCGAGCGGATCGCCGGCATGGCCTCGACCGTGGTGGGCGTACCGCTCGTGTCCGTCCTCGAGCCGGTCGGCGCCGACGAGCTGAGGGAACTCGCCCAGGGAGCGGTCGGCAAGCTCGAGAACGAGAAGGGGGCGGCGGTCGTGCTCGGCAGCAATGCCGACGGCAAGGCGCTGCTCGTGGCGGCGTGTAGCAAGAACCTCGTCGCACGCGGCGTGACGGCTCCGTTGCTCCTCGAGCCGGCTGCCTCGGCAGTCGGCGGCGGGGCCGGGGGCAAGCCGATCCTCGGCTTCGCGGGAGGACCCAAGGGCGAGGCCGTGGCGGATGCGCTCGGCATGATCCCGGCGCGTCTGGCACAGCTCCTTGAACGGCACTAGTATGCCACAGACTAGACCGCCGGCGGGCCGGGTCCTCGGCCTGGACCTGGGCGAGGTACGAATCGGGGTCGCGGTCTGCGACCCGGACCGCCGGCTTGCCGTGCCGATGGAAACGATTTCCGCCGGCGCACCGGCCGACCTCCAGGCTGTCGCGAGGCTGGTTCGCCACAACGACGTCACGCTCGTCGTGGTGGGGCATCCCGTCATGCTGTCGGGTCGGAGGGGAGCCCGCGCACGGCATGCTGAGGAGTTTGCGGATGGGCTGCGCGGGCTTGTCCAAGTGCCGGTGGTGCTCCACGACGAGCGCCTGTCGACCGCCGAGGCGGACCGGATGCTACAGGAGGCCGGCGCCGGCGGGCGCGAGCGGCGGCGTGCGGTCGATAGGTCCGCCGCGGCGGTCATCCTTCAGGCCTATCTCGACGAGCAAGCGGGGGCGCGAGCGTAGATCCCGGGGCCGCCGGGTATGCTCGGTCCCCGAATGTTGGAGACTGCGCCGCCGAGACCCGCGACCGAACCGCCCGGCCGTCGCCGCCGGCGGTCCAGCGTCGGCTTTCGCATCTTCCTCGCGCTGCTCCTGCTCGCGGCAACGCTCGTCGTTGTAGCCGGCAGGTACTACGTGTGGTGCCGGGGCGCCTCGGGGCCTCAGACTCCCGTGCGGTTCGTCGTGCCCGAGGGCGCCTCGGGCTCCGAGATCGCCGACGCGCTGCACGAAGCCGGCGTGCTCCGCTGCGGGCTGGTCTCCAGGTGGCTGCTGCGCCGCAGCGACGTCGCCGACGACATCCGGGCCGGGGCCCACGAGCTCACGACGAACATGACGCCGGATGCGGCCTTCGCAGCGATCGCGAGCCGTCCGCAGGACACAACGGTCCGGTTCACGATCCCGGAGGGCTACCGCCTCACGGAGATTGCCGCCCGGGCGGAGGAAGAGCTCGGGATCCCGGCAGGGGCGCTCCTCGAGCAGGCGGAGTCCGGCGGGTATTCGCTGCCGCCATACCTGCCGAAGGGCAAGCCGCTGGAAGGGTTCCTGTTCCCCGAGACCTACCGGTTCTCCGAGGAAGGCACGACGGCGGGCGACGTCATCGAGCGCATGCTCCTTCAGTTCCGGACCGAGACCGTTTCGCTCCCGTGGCAGAACGCCGAGCGATTGGGCGTCACGCCGTACGAGATCGTGACGATCGCCTCGATGATCGAGGAGGAGGCGAAGGTCCAGCGCGACCGTCCGCTCGTCGCCGCGGTTATCTACAACCGGCTTCGGCTCGGGATGCGGCTCCAGGTCGATCCGACCGTGGGCTACATCGACCCGAACCCGGCCGACGGCGTCACGGCGTCGGACTACGGGATCTGGAGCCCGTACAACACGTACCGGCACACCGGGCTGCCGCCGACGCCGATCTCGAGTCCGGGACTCCCTTCGCTCCGAGCGGCCCTCAACCCCGCCGACGTCGACTACCTCTATTACGTGCTCTGCGGCGCGGACGGCCACCATGCCTTCAGCACCAGCTTCGCGCAGCACGAGCGCAACATCGCGCGTTGCCTGGGGTGAGGTCGGAGATGGCTGAGGGGCTCGTCGGCGGTTCGACGAAGAAGACGGGTGTGATCGGGTGGCCGGTGTCCGGCAGCCTCTCCCCGCTCATCCACAACGCGGCCTTCGCCGCCCTCGGCCTCGACTGGATCTACCTGCCCCTTCCCGTGCCGCCGGGGCAAGTGGCCGAGGCCCTCGCCGGCTTGCGGGCTCTCGGGTTCGCGGGCGCGAACGTGACGATGCCCCACAAGACGGAGGTAGCGGAGCTGGTCGGCGATCTGACCGAGGACGCAGGCCGGCTCCGGGCGGTGAACGCGATCACCGTCGGTGAGGCGGGACTCGTCGGCCACAACACCGACGCCCCCGGCTTCGAGCGGTTCCTCCGGCTCGACGCCGGCTTCGATCCTCAAGGCCGAACGGCGCTGCTGTTCGGTGCGGGTGGCGCCGCCCGCGCCTGTGCCCTGGCGCTCGCGCGGGGCGGGCTGACCACGCTGGTGGTCGCGGCCAGGGACCCAGGCCGGGCCGAGGAGCTCCGGTCTGCCCTCGACGGACTGGGAACCACCCTGCAGCTCGTCTCCTTCGATGCGGCTGGGGAGGCCAGGCCGGACCTGGTGGTCAATGCAACGCCGCTCGGGGCGGCCGGGGAGGAGCTGCCGATCCCGCTGCTCGGAGCCGAGGCGACGGTGGTGGACCTCCTCTACAGGCCCGCGGTGACCTCGCTCCTCACCCGGGCCAAGGCGGCGGGGGCGGCCGCCTTCGGCGGCCTAGGCCTTCTGCTGCATCAGGCGGCCCTGTCGTTCGAGCTGTGGACGGGGCGGGCCGCGCCGCTGCCGGCCATGTCGGCAGCGGCCCTGGCAGAGCTGGCCGAGACGTCCTCGTAGGGCGAGCGGCCCCCTGCAGAAGTCTGCGGTTGCCGATCGCGCAATGGGGCTAGGGGC